>CAZTTU010000113.1:0-8718 GCA_964616045.1 uncultured Verrucomicrobiota bacterium
TCAACTCGGACAAGCCCTACGACCTTTTCATCAGGGAACAAATTGCCGGGGATGAGTTTACTGAAATCATGGGTGCTGGAGATTTGCCCAGAACAAAGCCCGAACACACGGTGGCTCTGACCTTCCTTCGCCTCGCGCCCTTCACCGAGCCGCGTGGCGATGAATCGCGTCATGAATTACTAAATGAAATGACCTCCACGGTAAGCTCGGTATTCCTCGGGCTCACTGTTGGCTGCGCGCAGTGTCATGACCACAAGTATGACCCGATATCCATGAGGGACTTTTATCGCCTGCAGGCTTTCTTTTCCACGGTACAGATCCAAAGGCCGTTGCCCGGGGATGGTTTTCAGATTGGAGGACCATTGCCGGCGGCCTTCTATCGCAAGGGAGAAAGTGCCTGGGCCGAGAAGATGCGCAAAAAACTCAGCGAGGAAATCACCTCCTCCAAGGCTGACTTCAAGAAACTCAGTGCATCCCTGCAGAAGAAGCTGGGCAATCAGGGAGCCGGTTTTGGCCTGCAGAGCATGGGCGGTAACCTGGGTAACAATTACTTTTATGACACCCGCGCCAGCAACGATGGCAAGATGCACCACGTGGTCGTGAACGCGGCCTCTTCGGGCTGGAAGATTTTTACAGATGACAAGGCGGCCGGTAAATTGGGCTCTCTGGCCGGCTCCAATAGCGGGCATTGGTTTGGCAGCCTGCCAGCCATCAAGCACATCGCCATCGGCCAACATACCGCCGGCAGCGGCAATGCCGCTGGCTCCGGGCATAAGGGTCAATTTGCCGAGATCCTGATTTACGATCATCCGTTAAATGAAGATGAACGGGCTCAGATCAATCAATATGTGAAGAGCCGTTATCAAGGTGTCAAAAAGGGTGCATCTCCACCGGCCAAGGGCATGCGGTTCTGGCTGGATGCGGGTGATTTGGATGCAAACCCGGCCACGAACAACCCCAAGGCCGGCAGCCTGATAAGTAGCTGGATAGACAAGGTTTCAGGGGTCGCCCTCAAACAGCCGGAGGTTAGGCTGCAACCCAAGCTTAGCGCCCTTGGCAAATCGGTGGCGGCAACTTTTGCAGGCAGCTTTCTTCGCGGCGAGGGAGCCAAGGCCGGCTTTGCCGGGGACAAGCAGGGATCCATGGTGGTTGTCTTCTCGGCCACGCATCAGGATGAGGGATATGGCTTTGAAGTGGGCGGTGACAAGGCATTCCTTAGCACTGTCATCTATTCCAAGGCTGGCCAGAAAAATTCCCTTGAGTCGGCCATTAACGACATCAGCAACCCGACATTCACCGCGGAGGAACGCGGCCGTTATCATCGACTGAAGAATGCCGAGGGCTTCATCAAGCAGCATCTCAAGCGCCTGGAACCCATGGCCATGTCTTTGCGCCATTCCTACGGGCCGCCTTATGAACCGGGAGTGCCGGTGACTCGCGTCAAGATTCGCGGCGAGTACGACAACCTGGGTGAGGCTGTGCAGGCGGGTTTTCCCAGCCTAATCACCGGTCACCAGAAACCCGCCACCATTCGGCTGGATCCCTTCAAGCGCTGGCCCACGCGCAGCCGGCGAATGGCGCTGGCAAAGTGGATTTCCAGCCGCGACAACCCGCTCACCGCGCGCGTGATGGTCAACCGCCTGTGGCACTGGCACTTTGGGCAGGGCATCGTGAAAACCCCGAGTGATTTCGGCAAACTCAGTGACGGCCCCTCGCACCCTGAATTGATCGACTGGTTGGCCTATGAGTTCGTAAAATCCAAGTGGAGCATTAAGGCGATGCACCGGCTTATGGTTACCAGCGCCACGTACCGGCAAAGTTCGCAGCACGCCAATCCCAAGGCCGAAGCCGCTGACCCGGACAATTCACTTTTCTGGAAATTTCGCCGTCAACGCTTGTCAGGCGAAATGCTCAGGGACGCCATCCTGGCCACCAGCAACCGCCTGAACCCCGAGCAATTTGGCCTGCCTATTTTTCCGCCGCTACCCGGCGGCATTGAGCAGGCCGTAAAATTCAACAACAGCAAGTGGAACACCCAGTATGGTTCTGAGAGTCGCAAGCGGAGCATCTACATTTATCAGCAACGCACGCTGACCATGCCGTTCCTGCAGAATTTTGACGCGCTGGTTTGCGATGAATCCCGGCCGCGCCGCCGCGCCTCCGTCACCCCGCTGCAGGCGCTTGCCATGTATAACGGTCACCTGGTCAATGAGGAAGCCCCGCACCTTGCCAGGCGTATCCGGGAAAAGGCCGGTGAAGATGTCGCCGCCCAAATCGACTGGGGCTTTTTGTTCTGCTTCTCCCGCCACGCAGATGCCGATGAATTGGCCAAGCTTAAGGCCTTCATGAAATCCGCCGCCGGGAAAGGCGATCCCCTGGTGCGGCTCTGCCGGGTCTTGATCAACTCAAATGAATTTGCTTACCTTGACTAGGGATGAACCACCTCGATTCTAGATTCACTTCCCGCCGCGATTTCCTTGCGCGCGCCTTCAACGGGCTGGGCCTCCTGGCGCTGGGCGATTTAATGGAAGCCGAGGGGACTGATCCCTTTGCGCCACGAAAACCCCACCTGCCGCGCAAAGCCAAACGCTGCATATTCCTCTTCATGCAGGGCGGCGTGAGCCAGATTGATTCCTTTGAACACAAGCCGGCGCTGGAAAAATTCCATGGCAAACGCATTCCCAATATCCCCAAGCTCAGCGGCGAACTGCAGGGGCGACTGACCTTTCCGCACGTGTGCGTTGCCAGCCCCTTTAAGTTCAAGAAACACGGCCAATCGGGGAGAGACTTTTCCGAGCTCCTGCCGAACCTGGCCAGCCATGCCGATAAGTTGGCCTTCATTCACGGCATTGAAAATGACAACCAGAACCATGGCCCCGCAACGCTCCAAATCACCACCGGCAGCCAATTCCCCGGGGGCGCATCGGTGGGGTCCTGGGTGAATTACGGCCTTGGCACCACCAACCACAACATGCCCGGTTACGTGGTCATCCAGGATCCGCGCGGCGCACCGGTCAATGGCGCAGCAGTCTGGGGCAACGGCTTCCTGCCAGCCGCCCACCAGGGCACGCTGCTTCGCGCCAAGGGCACCCCGATCCTGAACCTTGAACGGCCCGCAGGCCTCTCCTCAAAATCCCAACGCGACGAATTTGACGCCCTCAAGTGGCTCAATCAAAAACACCTGGCCCAACGCCAGGCTGATCATGTGCTTGAGGCGCGCATCAATGCCTATGAGCTGGCCTACCGCATGCAGTCCGAGGCGCCTGCACTTATGGATATTTCAAAGGAGCCCGCGCACATCCAACAATTGTACGGCATGGACAACGGGGCAACCGCAGGATTTGGCCGCCAATGCCTCCTGGCCCGGCGCATGATTGAGAGCGGCGTGCGTTACACCATGCTGGTGCATGGCGTACAGATTGGCGGCGCCAGTTGGGATGACCACGGCAACGTGAAGGCGGGCATGATTCGCCACTGCCGCGAGGTCGATAAGCCAGTAGCGGGCCTCCTGACTGACCTCAAGCAACGCGGGCTCCTGAAGGACACCCTTGTAGTGTGGGCCTCGGAAATGGGCCGCACCTCCTTCAAGAATGGCGGCCTGGGCAAAAACCCGGGCCGCGACCACAACGGCCGCGCGCTGGTGATGTGGATGGCCGGCGGCAACGTGAAAGCCGGCGCCACAGCGGGCAAAACCGATGAATTTAGCCTACGCTCAGTCGGGGAATCCATCCATATCCGCGACGTCCATGCCACCCTGCTGGCCCTCATGGGCCTGGACAGTGAACGGCTTGAATACCTGCACGGCGGCCGCCTGCGCAAACTCACCAACACCGGCGGTAGCGTGCTCAAGGAGATCATCGCTTGATCGTTCTAATACACGTGTTTTTGTTGTTGGTAATAAGAAGCTAGAAACAATGCCCTCATTCCTTAACAACACTACTCAAGTCCCATTTGACTTGCGGAATCTTCGTCGCAAATTTCAATAACGATCGGTCTTCCCCATTATGAATGAGCCCCTCCCCATCGAGTCAGTCAACCACATCACCCGCGTAACTAGTAACCTTGAAGCGAGCACGGCGTTTTACCGTGACGTACTCGGGTTCCGTTCGATCTGGCGACCCAACTTCGGGTTCGATGGTGCTTGGCTTTTCAATTATGGCGTTCAAATTCACCTGATTGTTGCCACCGGCAATCGGGCCATTGATGCTCCAGAAACCTCCATCCGCGGCAATCATATCGCCTTTCACGTATCCAACACCGATGTAGTCGAGGAACTGCTCAAGCAACACGGCATTCACTACAAGACCAGCACGGTGCCCGACGTCGGCGTGCCCCAGTTATTTTTCCAGGATCCGGAAGGTTACCACATTGAGATTGGTTCCTATCCACCCGCTCGCGAATTGGATGCCTGAGCATCGGGATGAGCCGGGCCGGGTATGTTGCTGGCGTCCTCCCCGACCATGGCCAAGGTGGCACATTGCTACTGCTGATTTATTTTGCTTTCCCAGTCCCTCGAATTTGCCATGCTGTGGCATATACTTGATGCCATGAAAATAATCCGCACCCTTATCCTATCTGTACTGTTTCCGCTGGCTCTCGCATCCGAGGAATACACAATCCAACTTCATCGACCGGCCAAGGTGGGAGAACAATTTCGCGTGGAGATGACCGGGGCAGAATCAAACACCATGACTCGGAAGGTGGGAGATATGGAAGATGCCGAGGAGCGAAAATGGTCCGCTAAGTTGCAGGGAATTGTCACCGTGCTCAAGGTGAACAAGGTGGGAAGTGTAATGCAGATGAAGCTCAAGGTGGATTCCTTCACCCTCACCGAAGGTCAGTTCACCGAAGAGGCACTTGAAAAAGGCACAATGATCAAGGGCGAGAAAAAAGATAACAAGGACCGGTTCGAACTGTGGGATGAAGAGTCAAAGCTCGGCGTGCCCCTGCAGGATGGCGTAATGGTGGACGCCTTGAAGCTGTTCTTTTCACTGGTCGATGCCGAAGACAAGCAAACAGATGACGATATGTTCGGTACTGATGAAAAACAACAAGTTGGCGATAGCTGGATAATCAACGCCAAGGCCCTTGCGAAATCAGCCAGGAACGACAAGGTTGAGATTGATCCAAAAAATGTGTCCGGAAAAATCACTCTGGTCGGCGTGGTCAAAGCCGGCGGACACAAATGCTTGGAAATGAAAGGGCAGTTCACAGTGAAAGGCCTGAAGCCCCCGGCTGAATTCCCACGCAACCTGCGTGTCACCAAATCTGAAATGACCGGCCGCGTGCACAGCAAAATCCCGGTGGACACTTCCCTGCCAGAAATAGAAAACAACATGGTGATGACAATGAACATGGAGGTTCGCGATCGTCGGGGGCAGGTTGCCGTGAAGATCGGGCGCCGCGCCGAGACCCATAACAAAATGGAGTTGTTGAAGCCGAGACGATGAAGCCGAGACGATGAAGCAGATCGCTGTCTCGATTTGTCTGACGCCGCGCCAAGTGGAGGAGTATTATCGCGGACGGGCCCGTTTCGTCATTGCTGAGGCGGCCGATGGCCGCACCGTGCAAATGCCCATCAAGGTCTTGCACAAGTACATTTCTAAAAAAGGTATCCGCGGCAACTTCATCATCACCACTGATGAAAATCACAAGTTTAAACACATTGACTCTGTGATGCTGAACGACGGAAAAGGCCGCCAACTCGATCAGTTGGGCTAAAGCCCGAGAATTAGGCGCAAGGCATGCTGCGGCACGATGTTCGCCTGCTTAAGCATGTCTGTGGAGGCATTTGTAAGAATTTGATGGCGGGCAAATTTCGTGGCTTCAGCCGCCACATCCGTGTCGCGGATGCGACTCACGGCTTGATCCAGATTTTCACGCAACACGCCCATCTGCTCGTCTGTGCGATGGAGGCGTCCCATTACAGACCCCGTAGATGCCCGATCCGTTGAAAGTTGTTGCAGGGCATTTTTTACCTTCTGGATGGCCCAATACGCACCACTACTGGTCATTACGTGAGATGGGCTGATTTCTTCCGCATCGGGATCCACATCATAATCCGTGGGGTCAGAGGTTATGCTAGATCCAGCAGTATAAAGGGTAGCACCGGCATCTTCACCGGAAGTAATCGGGTTAACCGCCACCACGCCGCCGGCACTGATGCTCGTACTGTAGATAGGACTCGGGTCAGTCGTGGTAAAAGAACCTTTTCCATACAAAGTGTAAGTTGGAGCAATTGAAGATGCCATACCAGCGGGGTTAATCGTTGAGAATGTGTTTGCCGCATGAGATGCGATATCTGATGCCTCAATGTTTCCATTCCCTGTCGATACGGGATTACTTTTGGTTATAAATGTTGAAGAATCCCAGAAATCTGCGGCGGCTCCACCTAATTGTGATGTAATATCGTGCGTGATTGTCGGATGCCCCGCTGAAGCGCCCATTTTGACGAATGAACCCGCATTATATTTTGTGCCACCATTATCTGTGGCAGACCATCCCGTGCCCGCCTTGTACCAGGCATTATTGTTCAAATAGAATATTGGCTGGTTAGAATTGAGGGTATAAAACGCCTGCGTTATTTTATAACCATCCTCGCGTAGCATGTGCCCAGCCTTGGAGGTAACCCAAACATCCTTGGTGACTTCCCAGGTAAACGGCGGAGGAGTGTGCACATCTTGGTCCACTGCTCTTGCGTAATTTGTGCCCGTGAGATCGGTAGTACTAAAGGAAAAAGACTGACCATGAGCCCCATTGGTTACCGCAATGCTGTCTCCCTGAAAGAGATTCAGACCATTCATTTGTTTTCCCTGAACGTCCCGAATGTGTTGTTTCAGCTCTTGAAATTCCCAGTTATAATCAATCAAATCCGACGAGGATTTGGTGCCATCTCTTGCCATTGCTGCCAATTCGCCCATGCGCCTGAGGATTTTGTCGACTTTTTGGAGATATCCATCGGCGGTCTGAACGAATGAAAGTGTGTTGGCGAGAGTATTTCGGACTGCATCAATTCGATGAGTTTGGGAGGTGAACTTCGTAGCCACAGCCAAACCAGCAGCATCATCCGCCGGATTCATAATACGCGAACCGGAACTCAAACGCCCAAGACTATCGTTCATGCTACGCACACTGGAGCGCATCATGTTCGCTATCCTTACCGAAGATGTGTTTGTGTTAATGACCATTTAGGTCCTCTAATTGACCATAATTTTCTTTTTCAAAGCATCTGACATGCCATTTTGATGATTATTAATCGAAATCAGTGGCTTGCCTTGGTTTGCACCCTCTACTACCATTTAAGAAAGGCACAATTATGCGATTTTCAATTGTATTTCTCGCTGTTTCCGCTCTCATCGCCACCTTTGCCAGCGGGGATAATTGGCCCGCATGGCGTGGTCCAAATCACTCCGGTTCAACAGGTACGGGCAAATACCCGGCAGATTTGACCGACCCGGAAAACCTTGCCTGGAAACTGCCGCTGGCGGGTAAGGGCTGTTCCACCCCGATTGTATGGGAAAACCGGATTTTCATTACCGGTCCACAAAAAGGTCAGGACACGGTGAGTGCAATTAGTTGGGAGGGCAAAGTGGAGTGGAGTCAAAGCATCGGCAAGGAGAGCGCCGGCAAACACCGTAACGGGTCAGGTAGTAATCCCAGCTGTGTAACCGATGGCCAACTTGTATTTGCCTACTTTAAGAGCGGCAACTTTGCTGCAGTGACACTGGAGGGTAAGGAGGTATGGAAAAAGAACCTGACGGACTACGGAAAGGACACTCTGTTTTGGGACTTCGGCACCTCCCCCGTTCTGACTCAAAAACACGTCATTATGGCATTGATGCGCAAAGGTAATTCCTGGCTCGTGGCTTTCGAAAAACGCACAGGCAAGGTCGCATGGCAGGTGGAGCGTAATTACGAAACCCCTATTGAAGGAGACCACAGCTACGCCACGCCCATTGTGACTAGCCAAAACGGGCGTGAAGCTATCCTTGTGTGGGGTGCAGAACGGTTCACAGCTCACGATGCATCTAATGGTGATATTCTATGGACCTGCTCCGGGTTCAATCCGCAGGCAAAAAAATTCTGGGTAGTCGTTTCCTCTTTCGTACTGGTTGATGACATCGCGGTCATTCCTTACGGTCGCGGAGCAAGACTGGCCGGCATTAAACTCAATGGCAAAGGAGATGTCACAACAACAAACCGCAAATGGACATTGGAGGGCAAAGGCTCTTTTGTTCCATCGCCAGCCGCACATGAGGGCAAAGTGTACCTCGTACGCGACAGAGGCGAAGTACTTTGCGTAAACCCTAAGGACGGTAAGGTGGAATGGAGCGGTGCATTTCCCAAAGATCGGGCCAGCTACTATTCCTCCCCAACCATTGCTGATGGAAAGATTTATGCAGCCCGCGAGGACGGCACACTCTTTGTCGCCAACATCAAGGGCGGCTTCAAGCTGCTAACCGAAAACGACATGGGCGAGCGCATCATTGCCAGCCCGGTGCCGGTCAATGGTTCACTCCTGATCCGCGGAGAGAAACACCTCTTCAGCTTCCGAGGGAAGTAACCAGCAAATGAATCCCACCTTCAAAGCATTGTTGGCTTTGTGTTTGTGTGTGTTCGTGGGGTGTGGGAAGAAGCCACTAGACCCCATTGTTGAGAAGGCAATTCGCAAAGAACTCAAGAAGCCCACAGGCGAGCTCACCAAGACGGACTTGGAGA
>CAZTTU010000114.1:0-8477 GCA_964616045.1 uncultured Verrucomicrobiota bacterium
CGTTTCCTACACCCAGACCCAAAGCGGCTACCTTGGTGGCGCCCAAAAAGTGCTTGATCGCATGGGCGAACTGGCCGTGCGCGCGCAGGACGCTACGATATCCGACGAAATACGTGCACTCTATAATGAAGAGTTCCGCGCCCTGAAGGATGCCTTCAATGACGCACGAACGGCTCAATACAACGGAGTAAATATTTTTGACGGCAAGAGCCTCAACGTCGCCGTTTCACCTGAAAAAGGCGGCATTGAAGCTGGCGGAGTGGATTTGTTTACCGACGAAATGAACAACGTAACGGCCAACGCGACAAATCTGAATACAACTGCTGACGCAAAAGCGGCTTTGGAAGCCGTACTTCATGCCGGCGAGCAAACAGCAATCGGCCACGCCAGTCTCGGCAACACGCTAAATGCACTGGCAATGGCCAGCGAGCAGATTGCCACCATTCGCACCAATCTCAGCGATGCCCTGAGCCAAATTCAAGACACCGACATGGCCGATGATATTACGAATTTGGCTCGCGAACAGATTTTGGCACAAAACAGCGTTTTCGCTCTCAAACAGGCAAATTTGCAACATTCCAACGTCCTGAACCTTCTCAGCTAGGCAATTTTTCCCAGTTTGACTGCCTAACCCTATCCAGCTACTGCTGGCAATGCTTACCCACTTGAGCCCAACAAAAATAGATTTTATTGGATATTTCATTGGATATCTATTTTTCCCATCATAAATACAATGATTTATTTTAATTTAAATTAATTTTTGGGTTTTTATATAAGTTGGCACAGCGGTTGCTCATTTGGGAGCAGACAAGTTTCTAACGAAGCAAAAGGACAGGCAACATGGTTATTAATACCAACGTAGAAGCGCAACGGACTGCGAGCAACTTGATGGTCAGCCAGCAACAGCTGGCCAAATCGCTCTCCCGACTCAGTTCCGGCAGCAAGATTATTACCGCCTCGGACGATGCGGCAGGCTTGGCCGTCAGTTCTCGGCTGGATTCCCAACTACGCCGGTTGGAGTCGGTGCTCGACAACTTGGGCAATGCGATGAGCCTCACCCAAACTCAAGATGGTTACCTTGGAAACATCGACAACGCTCTCACTCGCATGACGGAGTTGGCCATGATGGCTCAGGATAACACCAAGCAAGGTGATGACCGGGCGCTCTACAACGAGGAGTTCCAACAATTGATGAGCTATGTCCGCTCCACTCGCGTCCGGGATTTTAATGGCGTACCGCTTTTTGACGGCTCCTATGTCGAGATCACTTCCGATGCCCAAGGCGGAACATTTCCCGTTGGCGGTGTGGACCTGAGTGCTTCTGTCTACACCAGCGCACTGAAGGAACAGCAATGGACATTAAACAATAATGCCTGGGAAACATCGAAGAGCGGTTACACCCTCAATCAATCAGCCTATAAGCTGACCGACACAGCCTACAAGCTTAACCAGGATTTGTGGTATACTGCAGGTACAGTTTCCCCTCCTGTCGCCGGCACCTGGTCAACCACGGGTGCGGGTGCAGCAGACTATGAGGCAGGTACTTTTGTCCGTGTGGACGGGGCGGTTGGCACTGGGGCACAAGTCGACGTCGCCCCACCTGCAGCAAATGTGACAACCTACAATGCAGGAGACTACACCTCCGTTGATCTGTCCGACCCAAATTTTAACAATATGTTGTTTACAGATGCCGGGCCAACCCCTGACTTTACCGTTTACGCTGCAGGCAGTTTTCTTGCCGCAGAACCGGTCGGTAATGGCGATCTGGAAAGCGAACATCGCACAGCAGTCAGTAAAGGCCACTTTGTTTTCGTGGATCCGACTGTAACCGGCAGTAACGAGGATCCTACCGCTACCTTGCACGCGGCAAGCACCACTGTCACAACCCAACAGGATTTATCAGCTAATGCTGCAGATGCAGGTGGTGTCAAGATTACCACGGTGGAGGCTGCCAAGACTGCACTCGCGCTAATTATGGATTCGCTGAAACAGCTGCACTTGGATCGTGCCTCACTGGGTGCCATTCAATCCCGAATCGACTACACCAGCCAGCAGCTGACTACGAGTAAGCAAAACCTCAGCCAAGCCCGCAGTCGCATCACCGATGTGGATGTGGCAGAGGAAACCACCGAGTACGCCCGCCAACAAATCCTGGTGCAATCAGGCACCCAGATGCTCCGCGAGGCAAACAACCTACCGCGCACGGCGCTCGAATTATTGCGATAAACAATCTCTCCATAGGGAACAGCCCCCGCTTTTCATGGTTTTCAGTTGGGGGAAGCAAAAACAACCGGCCGGGTAGCAGCTTCTGCGCCCGGCCGGTTGACTCTTTTTTTACCCTTAAATTAACAGAAAATATGGGTTTTCCGGTTAATTTCCATTATTCGGAAAATTAATTTATTAATTAACTACTTAGCACTTCACTTTTCATTTTATCTGCCGATAAAGTAGTGAAGTCCCGTATGTTTGGCATTGGCCTCTTTGTGGCCATATCGATAGGTGTTTTGAGTGGAAACCGGTTCTTCACAGCCCCATTTAGCCCAACCTCGCCCTCGAGCGAAGGTGTATATCTATGCGTCCTTGGTAGGAACTGTTTGTCTGATGATTTGGATGCAGTTCAATGGATTCAAGGTGGTCACTGTCAATAATCAATCGGATCAAAAACTGTCCGCAGCACTCACGGCCCAGGATCGCGCAGCCAGGCAGCAGCAAGATGCCGAATCCGCCAGGCAACGGGCGGACCTGGACAAGTTCCTCCGGGAAGCTCGGGTCCCGCGCGCAAACATCCGGCACGAGACAATTCAAAACAACAACCAATCCACTCGAGGCCCATCCCCCCCTTCCCCAGCCCAACCGCGTGCCCCACCGCCGGCCGCACAACTTGGCTCCAGCTGGGGGAAAGAGACCAACCCTGCACTGCGCAATTTTTCGCGGTGGGGGGATCGTTATGTCAAGGCATCGCCTGAAGAACAGGTTCAGATGCAGCCTGAAGGCCTGAACCTGGCGCAACTGCGCCGGGAGGAAATGGCCAGGCTGATTTCCATGGATCCGGCTCAGGCCATTGCCTCGGCTGTGCCGCGTAATGTCAGCGTGGGGTTGACCCGCGAGATTCGGGCACTCCTGGGCAATCCCATTTCAGGCATCGGCGACCTGGATGTGTACGGGGTAACCCCCGGCCCGGATACAAGGAACCTGTATTCATCATTCATCCGACGCGCATCCGTCAACGGCAAGAGCTATCAGGCCACGCTTCAGGGTCCGCTTGCCTCCGTCGGCAGCCAAACCGGCGTTCGTTTTGAGGGCATTGAAATCAACGGGCAAGCGGCATTGACCGGCACCCCCGGAAAAAGCCATGGTGCCAATACGACCCCTCCCATCGTCCTGGCTTCAGACCCCATCGACCGCGCCTACCACAGCCTGGGTAATGACAAGAAAATGCTGGTCGTCCAGGTGGACTTTCCCGACCTCGTGGGAGCTGAGATCAACCGCGCGGATCTCGAGGGTCGCTTGAATGTCGTAAACAATTATTACCGGAACATTTCACAGGGTCTCTTTGCCTTTGAAAAGATCACCGTGGCGCCACAGGTCCTTCGCCTGCCACAAACCGCCAAGTACTACGCGCAGGACAACTACGACGAACTGTGGGAACACGCCATGGCCGCCGCCAAGGAACTTGGCGCGGACTACGATTCTGACCAATACGAGTTTGCCGGGGTCAGCTTCAAGGAGGTGTATTCTGACTGGGCAGGCCTGGCCAACCTCGGCGCCAAGAAGTTCTGGCTCGATGGCTACTGGGGCGCTGATCCGCGTGTCATCGCCCACGAGATCGGCCATAACCTTGGCCTGCTGCACGCTGCTGCCTGGGACCCGGCCTCCGGTTCACAGGCCGATGATCCCGATGGCCAGCACGTTGAGTATGGCAACCTGTATGACGTGATGGGCGGCGGCTCGGGAACCGACCGCTTCAAGTATCCCCTCAATTGGACCCCTTTCTCGATTCACTTCAAGCAGTTGCTCGGGTGGATACCTGAGCAAAACATCCAGACCGTCACCGACACCTGGTCTGGCCGTATCTATGGCGCCGATCACTCCCTCCAGCCCAATCGCAAATACGGCATCCGCGTTGAGGCCAACCGGGGCTTGAGCGGCAAGTACAACTTGGACTACTGGATCGAGCATCGCACCCGCATCCCGGGTAACCACTACGCAGCCAACGGCGCACTGATCTACCTCTCAGATCCCGAGGGTACCGGTGTGCAGGACTCCAGCACCTGCCGTTTGCTGGATATGGATCCACTCACTCCATCAATGACTGATGCACCATTGCAAAAAGGCTACTCCTTTACCGACACCGACAGGCGCTGGAAGATCACCGTCGACGGCCAGGCCGGCAGCGGAGCCGATAGCTATCTGGATATCACGGTTAACCGGCTGGAAGAAGCGCCCCCTCCCTCCAACAATCCAAACAACACCAATAACCCCACCACAAATGGCGGCACCCTCAAGAGCACCGACCCACCGGTGATCACCTCGCATCCGGCAGACCTCAACGCATCCACTGGTTCCTCCATCACACTAAGTTCCGCCGCCTCCGGATCGGGCTTAAGCTACCAGTGGCAGCGTAACGGCGTGAATATCGAGGGAGCCACCGGCGCCACCTACACAATTCCAAATGTGCACGATGACAAATCCGCCATGGGCAGCGCCGGTTCGGCCAAGTTCCTGAAAGGCCGGCTTGATGGTATGCGCGTTTATGACCGCGACCTTAATGCAACAGAGATCGCGCAGCTGGCAGGCAAGTCTCCCCCGATCGCGATGCAAGGCTACAGCCCCGGGCAAAAGGTGTGGGAGTTTGCTACTGGTGGCATTGTGATTTCCTCCCCTGCAATCGGCACTGACGGCATGATTTATTTTGGTTCCTACGATGACAAGGTCTACGCTCTCAATCCCGATGGCACCAAGAAATGGGAGTTTGCGGCGGGCGGTGATGTAAAATCCTCTCCAGCCATCGGTGCTGATGGGACTGTTTATGTAGGCTCATGGAACAATAAGGTCTATGCCATCAATCCCGATGGCTCAAAGAAGTGGGAATATGCCACGAGCGGTATCGTTGAAAGCTCACCGACCATCGGACCCGATGGAACAATCTATATCGGATCAACTGACCAAAAACTCTATGCCCTCAATCCATGGGGCACCAAGAAGTGGGAGTTTGCAACAACCGACAAGGTTTCAGCCCCTCCCATCGTTGGGACTGATGGCACCATCTACTTTGGAGGAGAAGACAACAAGGTTTACGCACTCAATTCCAATGGCAGCAAGAAATGGGAGTTTGTTACGGGAGCGGGCATTCATGGAGTCCAATCTTCCCTGGCCATCGGACCCGATGGCACTGTTTACGCCACCTCACATAATGATGGGAAAGTTTTTGCTATAGAATCCAATGGCACCAAGAAATGGGAATACACTACCGGCGGAAATATCTTCTCCTCTCCCGCAATTGGAACGGATGGAACTATCTATATTGGCTCATATGACAATAAACTTTATGCGCTCAACCCCAATGGCACCAAGAAATGGGAATACCTGACCGGTGACGATATTATCTCCTCACCTGCCATCGGTACCGATGGCATCATCTACTTTGGGTCCTATGATGATAAAATCTACGGCCTGAACCCGGATGGTACCAAGAGTTGGGAATGTGCAACTGGAGGCGACATCTTCTCATCCCCCGCAATAGCCAGTGACGGCACTCTTTACATCGGTTCAATGGATCAAAAGCTCTATGCAATTGCTACCGATAGTATGGGTTTGGCCAATAGCCCATGGCCGAAATTTGGCCGGAACAACCAAAGAAGTGATTTATCCGGCAGGCAGGGCCTCATTGCCCACTTCCCCTTTGACGGCAATGGGGCGGACACCAGTGGTAATGACAACAATGCAACCGTGGGTGCAGGCGCCACCCTGGTCCCCGATCGGTTCGGCAACCCCAATAGCGCCTACCGCACCAGCGGAGCCTCCAACGGTCGCCTGACCTGGGGTAACACCGCCGCCGACAGCATGTTTGGCGGGCGCACCACCCTCTCCCTCACCACCTGGATCAAGCCGCTGGCAGTGGAGAACTCCACCAAGGTCTTCCTGGAATATTCAGGCAGCACCTTTTCGCTGGAGGGCCGCACCGATGCCGGCCAGCAGGTAAAGTTCTACTCCAATAACGGCAACGCCATCACCAGCACGCTGGATGTCGGCAAGTGGAACCACGTGGCACTCATCCTGGATGGGACCAAGAAGAAGTTCTACAAGAACGGTGTGCTCGTCGCCGAGACCGCCTTCTCTGCGGCCCTTAATGACGCCTCCTCATTTAATATCGGCGGCCGGGACGGCTCCACCCATACCAACTCCGACTTCGATGACCTGCGCATCTTCAACCGCGCCCTGAGTGCCGATGAGATTGCAGACATGGCCGGCTTCGGCGGCCTCATGGCCTACTATCCCTTCAACGGCAATGCCAATGATGAGAGCGGCAATGGCCATCATGGCACAGCAACTAATGGTGCAGCGTTAACCAGTGATCGCCTCGGCATCACCAACCGCGCGTATGATTTGGACGGCTCCAATGATTATATCCTCGCCAACAAATTGCCTGACAGCCAATCACTCACGTTCTCTGGTTGGTTCAAGCACGACACGATCGGCCCAAGCAATCATCACTTGATGTGGGATGGAGATGCATCAGGCGGGAAAGATCTCACCATTAAGATTACTGCGACCGGGGCTGTTAGATTTGATTCCAAGGACAACGATTCACTCGAGACCAGCGCTGTTGTAACCGCTAACAACTGGTATCACTTGGTTTGCATCGCCGATGCTCAGGCCAATATAAAGGCAATTTATATAGACGGCCAACTGATCAAGGAAAACACCAACTGGACTGGCACAGTTAATGTTGGAAATCATTCCGATCTTGCCTTGGGCATTGCCCGTGATGGCGGGCCAATCTTAGCCCAGCCACTAAAAGGACTCTTCGATGATATCCGCATCTATAACCGCGCCCTGAGTGCGACAGAGATTGCAACGCTCCATGGTTCCACCCTCTCCAATGGTCTGGTCGCCCATTATCCCTTCAACGGTAATGCCAATGACGAGAGCCCCAACCATGATAACAATGGCACGGTGCGTGGAGCTGATCTCGTCCCCGACGCCCAAGGTGCCACTGATCGCGCCTACGAGTTTGATGGGTCAGATGATGATATTCTAATTGGGGATAAGGGCTTTCCGATGGGTAATTCAGCCCGCACCATATCCGGCTGGGCAAAGCTAGATACCGATGCCTCCGGCGATAATACCCTGCTCTTTTACGGCCAGAAAGCAGACGGCAAGGGTTTCTGGCTGGGTATTGATGGCGCAGGCGACCTTGAAGCCAGCGGTTACGGGGATGCCAACGCGAGCAAGGACTTTGATGCCGAGGCCACGGTAAATGATGGCAAGTGGCATCACGTGGCCTTTACCAGTGATGGCAATCAAACCGCGCACCTGTATGTGGATGGTGCCCTTGCCTCCACCAAGACCGGCTTCAATATCGATACTCAGGCCCCCACCGCCGGCGACTACCACGTGGTGGTCACCAATGCCTACGGCACCGTGAACAGTAATGCCGCTACCGTCACCGTCGTCCCCGGCACCCTCGCCGGATTTAACAACGGCCTGGTTGCCTATTACCCCTTTGATGGCGATGCAGATGATGAGAGCGGCAATGACAATGACGGCACGGTATACGGCGCAACGCTAACAACAGACCGTTTTGGAGCCGCCTCAAAGTCATACAGTTTCGATGGAAGTAATGATTATGTAAAAACTCCCAATTTGTGGGATGTCGGAACTGGAGAAATAAGTGTTTCCGTGTGGTTTAAAACAGACGGTGCAATCACAACTTGGATGTACCTTACTTCAAATAAGGATGATTTTGATGATAACTTTTTTCGAACGGGTTTTAACCAAACGGGAAACCTGAGATCTTACGCCGAGGAAGATGGCGACTCTAAAGCTAAATTCATAACGGACAATGAATATGATGATTCAAATTGGCACCATGCAGTCTTTACGAGAAAAGGTTCTTCAGCAGCAATTTATGTTGATGGAGGACTTCTGGAAACAAAATCTGGAACTACAAAATCTGGAGATTTAGGAACAAACGATTTTTGGTTCATTGGGCAAAATGGATTAAATGCAGACTGGTTCAGAGGCAACCTCGATGATATCCGACTATACAACCGTGCTCTGAGTGCGGCAGAAGTGGCGCAGCTGCATTCACTCGAGAAGCCTCCCGTCATCACTGCCCAGCCCCAGAGCCAGGTGGTCGCCACCGGCTCCAATGTCACCCTCACGGCCGACGCCAATGGCACGGGGCTAAACTACCAGTGGTATCGCAACGGTGCGGCCATTACCGGCGCGACCGGCGCCACTTACACGATCAC
>CAZTTU010000115.1:0-8444 GCA_964616045.1 uncultured Verrucomicrobiota bacterium
GGCACCGGCCTCAACCTCACCAACGCCAGCTACGTGGTGCTCTACGACCCGTGGTGGAATCCCGCTGTCGAGGCGCAGGCCATCGACCGCACCCATCGCATCGGGCAAACCCGCACGGTAAACGCATACAAGCTGATCGCCCCGGGTACCGTGGAGGAAAAAATCTGGAACCTGCAACAGGCCAAGAGCAAGACCATCAAGGATGTCCTTGGTGAGGAAGGCTTCGCCAAGAGCCTCGACAAGACCGACCTCGAGTTCCTGTTTGCGGAGGATTAACAGGACGCAGACGGCGCGTCATGGAGATGGCTGTCCGGCAGGGATTTGAACCCCAACTGGATGGACCAAAACCATCTGTGCTACCATTACACCACCGGACAGTGGAGGAGAGGAAAGTAACGCCGCTCACCTTCGCCTCCAAGAAAATTTCGCCGTGGAACAACCAGCCCAGCTCAAACAACTGCTTGACGCACCTGCCCCTGTGCTCGCGCTGGCGCCGATGCAGGATGTCACCGACCTCTCCTTTTGGCGGCTGATGGCGCAATACGACGGGCCTGATATTTATTTCACCGAATATTTTCGCGTGTATTCCGATTCACGGCTGGAAAAACCAATCCTCCGTTCGCTGACCGAAAACCCGACCAACCGGCCCGCCATCGCACAGATGATCGGCAACCACATTCCCTCACTTGTCCGAACCGCACGCGAACTACAGCAGCACCCCGTCGCCGCCATTGACCTCAACCTGGGTTGCCCCGCCCCGGTCGTTTACAAGAAATGTGCCGGTGGGGGGCTACTACGCGAACCGGAGAAGGTCGATGCCATCCTCGGCGCGCTGCGCGAGGCCATCGAGATTCCGTTCACGGTAAAAACCCGTGTTGGCTTTGATAACCCCAAGGTCTTTGACGAACTGCTTCCCATCTTCGCCCGCCATTCACTGGATCTACTCACCGTGCATGGTCGTACCGTCATGGAGGGCTACCGCAGCGCGGTGCATTATGACCTCATCCGACGCGCTGTAGAAACTGTTCCCTGCCCCGTATTGGCCAATGGCAATGTCTACTCAGCTGCCAAGGCCGACACCGTGCTGGCCGACACCGGAGCCTCAGGCCTAATGGTCGGACGTGGCGCAATTCGTAACCCGTGGATTTTCACGCAAATTCGCCAACGCCAGAATGCCCAAGTGCCTTTCATTCCTACCGGGCGGGATGTGCTTACTTACCTTCGCAAGCTCTATGAAATCACGCGCCCACCCGGTCTGGGAGAAAAATCGCAGGTGCAGAAGACAAAAAAATACATGAACTACATTGGCCTGGGCATCGAGCCCAGCGGTGACTTTCTGCGCCGCATCCGACGGGCCCAGACGGAGCATGAGTTTTTCACCATCTGCGAAGATCACCTGCAGCACGACCAACCCATGCCACTGGAACCGATGGATTTGGGCTTAAAGCCGGTGGATGTGCTCGCCGGAGAGCATCGGTAAGCACTAAACCAAAAGTTATTTCATCGTTGCTCCCTTTCTCATTCATCCTTTGAAGTGTTGAACCGGGTTTCCGACCCGTACCAGTTAATCTTTCGCGTCAGATACATTATGGTGGCGATAGCCACAAACAGGCCGATTGAGCCGATGAGCAGTGCGTAGTCCTGACTCCTGAGCAGGATGTACAGGCACCCATAAAGAATCGCCATGATAAATGCGACTATGGATGCCTTCTGGCGGCTCTTCAGGACAACCGTGGAGTAAAATCCGATAAGACCCACGACCGCCGCACTCGCGATAATGTAGGCGGTAATGAACCCGATGTGTTCTGCCAGGGACAACTCAAGCAGATAGAACACGCACATCCCGGCTCCCAGAAGCAGATACTGGAGGGGATGAATACGAATTCCGTTGAGAATTTCAAATAGCCAGAGCGTGACAAATGAAAGCACCACGAAGAGCACAGCGTATTTCACACTTCGATGTCCCATTCGATAGTTGTCGATGGGCACGAGAAACTTCACGCCGAACCGGGAGGCATCGATTGCCTCATTGAAATCGGATTCGGTCTCCCACTGTTGAGGGTAGTTTCGGCCGAGAAAAGGGATGCTCCACGTTGCCTTAAAACCCCCCGCATTGACCACTCGTTCAACTGGAAGCCAGTTGCCCTTGAAACTCGGGTCGGGCCAATCCGAGGTTAACTCGATCTTTGTCTCGCGACCAAATGGCGTAAAGTAGACAATGCCGCTCCCGTTTATCGTCATGGGAAAGGAGAAGTCAAACGTCTGGCCATCCAGTGCACCGTCGAGAAGCACGTGAATTCCCGGCCTTTCCCCATTGGATTCGCCTGAACCCGGCCGGAAGCCGAGTTCATCGTCATTCCAGCTAAGAACGGTCTGCTCTGTAATGCCCTTGGAGTCAGAAACCCCCAGGGACAAGATGGCCTGACTCCACAAGACATCATCAGCACTGGTTCCCCATGCTGAAAAATCCGGCATGGAAAACCGACCCTTCACCTTGAGAGACAAGGTGTACAAAGGAACTTTAAAGATTCCCCGATATCGTACCTGACTGACGGTTGTCCCCGAGATGTTCAGCGTTTCAGGTAAAAACGTGGCGTATCGTGTCTCCGTACGAGTAACATTCTCAATACGATTCCCAGAAGTTTGTTTCTCCGTCCCATGATACAGGTAAGGAACAGTAATCCACGGGCCCACAATCGACTGATCCCCTCCCCAAATGTCTGTCACCTCCTTGACAGCCTCGTTTCGAGCCTCTTCGCGCTCCCAGATAACCCCGCTGATCATCGAGATGGGTATCAGCAACAACAAGATCAGGAACCCGATTAAGAGACCCCGAAGAAGATGCGAAGTGCGGATCGACTCCATGACACTCTGCAGCCAGTTATTCGTCATTGTTTCATTCTTCCCTTTCAGCTTTTGACTCTTCACCCGTCTTGGCCCGTCTTGGCCCCGTGCTTGCGGAGAAATTCGGCGGTTTTGTCGCGTTTATTCGCGAGTGCCTCATCCAGTGGGGTTTGGCCTCTCGTGTTAAGTTCATTTATCTTTGCTCCGCTGGCAATGAGTAATTCACAAACCTCAGAAGCATGTTTTTCTGAAAAACTCCGCGCCACTGTATGCAAGGTTGTTTCTCCCGATTTAGCACGGTAGGGTTTATTGTCTTTAATCATACTTCCCGATTTAAGCTTCACATTTACATCCGCACCCTTGGCTATCAGCAGTTTAGCCAAGTCCAGATACATCTGGTAGCTTTTGGAAGCCCCTTGCGCGGCATTACGTGCCGCCGAATACAATAAAGTCTCTCCCTCACGTCGCGTCTTGGCGTTGACGTCTGCTCCTGCATCAATGAGTAATTCAGCGGTTTCCTTATTACTCGCCAAATGCAATGGGGTATGATGGGTGTCATCGATTGCCTTTACATTGGCTCCTCTGTCGATCAGCAGCTTTACCATTTCGCAGTTGCTCCCTTTCCAATCGGCATTTACAGCATGGTGCAATGGAGTCATGCCCGGTTCATCCTGTAAGTTCACGTTCCCGCCCTGATCGAGGAACTTTTTGACGGCCCCTATATCCCCACTGTGTACGTAACCGAGTAATTTCGCTTCCTTTCGGCCAAGGTAAACGGAATCTGAGTGATAGTCACAGCCAAGCAAAAGGACAGTCGCAAGTGTTGTAATAAGTATTGGTTTCAATTCACGGCTTTCGATTTTTGACTTTGTGGTGAATCTTGATGCCGTGTTTGGATTCCACCTTATGGGCATTATTCTCCTTATAGTCGGGTGAATTAGACTGATTATAGGATACCTCAAGGTTTTTATCGTCAATCCACTTCACCTCAATATCGGTGAAGGCTTTCCACGTCTTGTGCTTGCCTAGCAGCCCGTCGCGTTGATCCAGTTTTTCGCCTGCCTTTCGCAGACTGGCATTAAAATAGAAGTAACCGGCGGCCCCTCCACCGGAGCAGGAGAAACTTGTGGCGATGAATTTTCCATTGGGTGATTTCTCTTCGACAATAATCTCAATCTTATCTGTATTGGGCCCTCCCCCGGAAAAATCAATACAACCAATTAACAGTGCGAGCAGGCTACAAATTATGACCAAGGGAAAGGCTGGTTTTAGGTTATTCATTTTCTACTGCCTCTTTTTTCGGTTCACGAAGTTTCTCTATTCCTGCCGCAGACACAACAAAGATGGCTCCAGCCAACATGGGGTAAATTACCACCCCCGAAAAAAGCCACCCCAATCCCAGCGGGATATTGCCTCGAACCTGCCATGCCCCTGGGGTCACGGCCCGGCAAAAGCCAAGCCACACATTTAGCATTGGCTCCACAACTTCCAGAAATGTGGGAGCAAAAAGAAGCAAGGAAGTGAGCACTAATAAGCACAGGACAGTCGAAACGAGTGCCCATTGTGTTAATAGTCGCTTCATTTTTTTAGCACTTCGGTCGTTTTGTTCTCTTTCAGACTTCAATTCTTTACCCGCCTCAAAGCTTTTCGATTTCCGTGCGGTCCAGTTTCGCTAGGCCGCCTGCACGGCTGGCTGCAGCACCATTTCGCGAAGACGCAACTCCACCGAGTCAATCAGTTCATCGGGTGTTGATGTCCCGGCGGTTACCCCCACCACTTCGGCTCCCTCCAGCCATTCCCCGGATATATCCGCCGGCTGCTGTACCTGGTACACATGCGCGCACTCACGACTGCAGGAACGCACCAGTTCACGAGTGTTGTTGCTGTTCACGCCACCAATCACAATGACCACATCCGATCGGCGCGCCAGGTCCAGCGCCGCTCTCTGCCGCTGCTTGGTCGGTTGGCAAACCGTGTCCACAAACCGCACCGCTGCCTCGGGAAATTGTTTTCGCAGCAGCGACACCAAGGCACGTACTCGAGCTATCGGTTGAGTTGTCTGTGCCACCACACCAAAGCGTTCACGTTCCGGCAAAGCCCTCACGTCGGATCCACTCAGGATGATGTCACATTCACCAAAGTCCTCTGACTCTGACAGCCCGTTGACCTCCACATGACCGCGCTTGCCCACAATGACCGGATGCCACCCCTCCTGCACCAGTCCCCGCAGCTCCTCATGGGCATAATGTACCAGCGGACACGTTGCATCCCGAAGCGCCAGGCCCGCCTTGCGCGCGCGGTCTTTGGCACGTTCCGAAGCCCCGTGCGCCGTAATCATCGCCCTATCCGTGCCAACGCGAAGAGGGTTGTCCTCGAAACGAACACCCCGCTCACGCAGATCATTCAGCACCGACTCATTGTGCACCAGTTCACCGAGCACCGTCAGCGGCTGTGCCGCCGCCTCGTGCCGTGCCAGCGCAATGGCATCGCGCACCCCGAAGCACATCCCCAGATGTTCTGCCCGAATAATCTTCATAATGCCTCCATGGTTATTAATGCTTTCTGTATAGACTTTGTGATACAAAGTGAAAACCTGCGAAGTAATTGGATTGATGTTGGCATGACTATGATTTGGTCTTGGCCTGCCTGACAATTCTCTCCAACAGTGCGACATACTCGTCAAAGGCCTGCCGCCCGGCGTTTGTCAGGGCGCAGGTAGTCAACGGACGGTTCTTTTGATAACTTTTGGACACGGCCACATAGCCGGCTTGTTGCAGTGTACGAATGTGGGTGGTCAGGTTGCCATCAGTCATCTCAAGAGTGTCACGCATGTCAGTGAAGGATAATTCTGGGGCAGCAGCCAACATGGACATGATCGCCATCCGCCTCTTTTCGTGAATCACACGGTCGAGTTGCTGAATGGGCTTCGCGTTCACTTTTCATCCTGCTCTTTTTTAGTAGGCTCATCCACATCCGGCCTTTCCTCGGTAAAGTATAAGTAAATGCCGTAAGATAGATGTGATCCTCCAAAGAGCACGCCCATCAGCAGATGGCCAATGCGGTCAGGCGTAGGTGTGCCATTAGACCAAGCCGGCATTTTATCAACAATTAGGGGGATGTTAAGGGCAATATACAGGGACATTCCGGCCAAGATGAGCACCCAGCCAAAAAGTTTAATCCCGCGTTTCATGAAGAATCCCACGGCATGCATCGCCCCTCCATAGCACATCAACCAGAGCGCTATGAGGCGGGTTACAGAGTGGTTGGGGTCACTTAAGTAGAGCTCATTGTTGTAGGTAATGGGCCAGAAAATCTGTGCCACTCCCAGAAACACTCCCACGCAAAGCAGTGGCGCGGCAGATAGAAATACACGGCGTGTAGGCGGAGACCAGAGTGTTTCTTTGTCGGCAATAGCTTGACGACGGACAAGCAGGAAAGCACCTGCCAGTGAAACGAGGCCAACACAAAGCCAAAAGAGCGCGAATTTATCCAGCCCCCGAATGCGCTGCCATTCGGCCAGTGAAGCCGCCAGCAGGCCGACCACACCCGTATAGGTCATGATAGGTGCCAGCGCCCGGCGATACACCATGGTTCGCTCCATCAAGGTCCGGATAACGCGCAGATTCTCCTTGGCCCAGTCCGCACTCACAGAAACACTTTGTCTCACAAAGTATAATAAAGTCAAGGTTGTTGTGCGAAGTATTATTAGCAGGGACCCGGAAACAGAATGAACAATACCCAAGTTAGAGCATCTCGGCGGCAACCTTCATGAGTACTTCCTCAATGGTCGTCTCACCACCAACAGCACGCCGCAGACCGCCATCCCAAAGGGTCTGCATTCCATTATTTACGGCAGCCTCCTGAATTTCACGTGTAGGGCGCCTGTTCATGACGGTGTCACGGACGGATTCGTCGACCGTCATTAATTCAGTAACCATACCCCGCCCCTCATAGCCGGAATTGTTGCAGGCCTCGCAGCCAAAGCCACACTGAAAACGATGGTTGTTCAGTGCTTCATCCACCATCTCGTCGCCCTCGTTCTGGCGTAGGTGATGAAGGGCGTAATCCTCGGGCGTATAGGCCGAAATGCACTGGGCGCAATTCAGGCGTAGGAGACGCACCCCAAGGATACCTATAACACTGGAGGCGAGCAGGAATGGCTCAATATCCATATTGATGAGCCGGGCAAAGACGCCGGAGGTGGTGCCACTATGAATGGTGCTAAGGACAAGGTGCCCGGTCATGCCTGCGGTAACAGCAATCGTGGCGGTTTCAACATCACGAATCTCACCAATCATGATGATCTCAGGATCCTGCCGCATAAGTGAGCGCAACGCAGCTATGTAGGTAAAGTCCTGCGCCAGATTCAACTGGCCTTGATTCACCCACATGAGGTTCTGCTCCACCGGATCTTCTACAGAGGCAATGGCCACAGAGTTCGAGTTTTTCTCAAGCAAAAAACCAATGGAGGCATAAATAGCGGTGGTCTTGCCTGATCCGGTAGGACCGGTGAGCAGGATGAGGCCGGTAGGCCTGTTTAGAATCCGAGTGTAGCGTTCGAGAGTTTCATCGTCGAAGCCGAGGCTGTTGATGTCGAATGTGCGCGCTTGAGGATTGAAAATACGAATCACCACTTTTTCACCTTTAACCGTGGGGAAGATGGACACGCGCAACTGGACCCCGTCAAACTCCGGCGGAGCTGCCTTGCCGTCCTGCGGCACGTCATGAAGGTGACTGGCCATTTGAGCCATCACCTTGATGCGGCCGCATATCTGCTGGTGATATTCCATGGGAATGTAGACCAACTCCTTCAACACGCCGCTTGTACGCACGCGCACCCCTAGGACATCATCCCATGGCTCGATGTGGATATCACTGGCATTGACATCCAGCGAATCCTGCACGATGTGGTTAACCAGAGTGGAAATATCCACCGGGTTTGCCGCGGTGGCACTCTCGAGATATGACTGTGTGGAACTCAAGACAGATTCCATTTACGGACAAAGTTAGTGCGATGTCAGCAACAAACTCAAATCACTCATGCCCTACCAAAAGGCATCATTTGTACTACAGAACAAATTTAGTTTAACGGCTCAGGTTGCCAGACATCCCTAGCGAAGCCTAAGTGCAGTAAGTTTGTTGCCTCCATCCCGAAGGCCGTCCTTTACGAATAGCACACCGTCTGAATAGACGGGGAAATTCCATGACTTCTGGCTCACCTGAAGACGCCCCAGCAGCGTGTATTTTTTTGGCGTAGCCTTAAGTAGCATCAACTCACCCAATGAACTGTGGACCAGCAACTGGTCGCCAATGGCAATAACCGATACGTAATCAGAAAAACCCTTTTGGCTCCACTCGATTTTGCCAGTCTTGTGATTTAGGCACACGAAATCAGAGTTTTTCCCACGGGAGGTCCCCAAGCCGTATAAATACCCATCCTTCAAGACCGGCGTAGTGATATTCGTTCGAGCCTCACGATTGAGCCAAACCTGCTCAGCTTTCAGACCACCTTCGGACTGGGTGATACGCAACTGAAAGGTGCCAATGGTATGGCTAGCCACCGTCACCGTATCACCCTGCAGTATGGGCGTAACGATGTT
>CAZTTU010000116.1:0-8429 GCA_964616045.1 uncultured Verrucomicrobiota bacterium
TATGTCATGTATTTGGTTGCCATTAAGCCATAGCCACTTCACCTGCTTTAGTCCCTTCAAGTCGCCCACATCACTGATTTTTTTCCGGTTCAAATCCAACGCCGTGACTTTCCCTAAATCTGCCTTAGTAAGTGTGCCCTTGGGTTTATCAAGCCGAAACCGAATCTCCTTCTCAATCGCCGCCTTGGCCTTTGGGCTATTGGGAACGATCTTGGGTTTCTTTTCTGTTCCCAAGACAGATTGGCCCACCCCCAGCACCAGAGCGAGTAAGGTGGTAAAGACCGTTTTCATTCGTCTATTCTTAATACACCATTCGCAACTGGCAATGATGAATGGGGGGGAGCCAGTTCCGAGTGGAGTGGTGTCCTTACAGCGCGGCCTGCAGTATGTCGGCCAGCTCATCATCACTGAGGTCCACAGGATTCGCCTTCATGCTGCTGGCGCACTTGGCCTTTTCGATAATGACGGGAAAATTGTCCTCAGTGATCCCGTAAGTGGCTAGTCCGGGGATTTTCAGGTCGCTCGCCAGTTCACGCAGCCACGTTGCGCCATCATCAGCGCCAAGCATATTGGCAACCTCATCAAATCGTTTGGGCGCATGCTTCGCATTGATGGCAAAGGAATGAGGCAGCAATGCCGCGCAAACCGCGCCGTGTGGGGCATCGAACATGCCTCCAATGGGCGCGGCAAAACCGTGCACTGCGCCAAGGCCTGAATTGGCCAACGCAATGCCTCCGATCAAGCTGGCATAAGCCATGTCTTCACGCGCGGCTTCATCATCGCCGGCAAAGGCAAGGCGCAGGGCATGTGCGGCACGCGGGATAGCCTCACGACAAATTGCGTCAGTAAACGGGTTGGCGCGCCTGCAAGTGAAGGGCTCAATGAGTTGGGTGAGGGCATCCATGCCGGTCGTGGCGGTGATGGCCGGCGGCAGGCCGTAAGTTAGTTCCGGGTCGACAATTGCAAGTTGCGGCAACATTAAGGGATGGCGCAGGCTCACCTTGACCTTGTGTTCGGGCGAGGCGAGCACGGCATTGCGCGTGACTTCTGCGCCAGTGCCGGCGGTTGTGGGAATGGCGATGAAGGGCAGGGGGGCGTTGACCAACGGTCGTCCCTTGCCGATTACTTCCAGATAGTCGAATGGGTCACCGGGATTGCTCAAGAGAGCCGCGATGGCTTTGCCTGCATCAATTGCGCTGCCGCCGCCAATGGCGATAATGACTTCGCAGCCGGCTGCAGCGTCCACGCCCGATTGCACATCAGCAATCTTTGGTTCGCCGGGAATCGGGTGGATTAGGAACTCGATATTCGTTAGCAAATCCAATAGCGGCTGTGCGCGTTCCACGGATTTGCCTGTGACCACAAGCACACGCCGACCAAGGGCCTTCGCCGCCGGCACGACCTCGGCCAGTTTGCCTTTGCCGAAGAGAATCCGGTTTGCTGTTGCAAACTCAAAAGCAACCCTACCAGTCATCGTCGTCAGGGAAGCAGTTGGAAAACTTTACCGCCTGCCGCGGCTTGGCCATCATGTCGGCCACGGTATCGCGCCAGGTCAGGTAATGGGCGGTTTCCTTGTGCGCTGCGGGCGCAGCCTCATCGCGATATACCTCCACTAGAACGAATCGCGTGGGATCATCATTCTGCTGGCAGACATCAAACCGTGCCACACCGGGTTCCTGCACGCTGTTGCGCGCATTCTCAAGCGAGGCTACGCGAAACGCCTCCTCGCAGCCTTCCTTCACATGAACGTGGACATGAACAATAAGCATCATTTTTAGGATTTTTAGGTTGAACGAGCGGATTTTGAGGCAGGTGAACATATTTTGCAATTTCCGTGTAATAAATATCATCAGAGTAACGATGTAGAGGTATCTGGCACAACCTCTAGAGGGTGTTGAGAGATATGAAGAAACGATTATTCCTAGTTTTGAGCCTAGTGGCAGCAGTAACAGCTTCGGCGTGGTGGGTGCTCTTTCCGGGTGGTGATGCGCCGCAATTGGTTGTACCGCTCAGTGGTTTGACCATGCCGGCACATCGGAAAGACCCCGCAGCAAAGGTGCAAAAGTTGGTGAGCTTGGGCAAGGCGGGTCAGGCAGAGTTGTTCCGTGTCGGTGGGCGTTTTGATTTTAGCCCAGCGGATGGGGTGTCACTTTCGATTGAAGTCGAGGGCGTGCAATCGAACGGGGGTGGAAGTCTTTTGAGCCAGGGCACGGTGATGGGTGAACCGGGGAGCGTGGCGGTGTTCTCGGAAGTGGATGGTGCGGTGGCAGGTTCGGTGGAACTAACCGATGGAAGATTGTTCACGATCAATCATGTGGAACAGGGTGTGCATCGTGTTGCGGAGGTGGATTTTACCTCTGATTTGCTCGATTGTGGTTCGTGCACCGACGAACCGCTGAAAAATCTGCCACGGGGAATGGTGATGGTATATGACGACGGCATTGGTGATCCTTTGAATGTTTTTGGCGGTGGTGCGGGAGAGGGAGAGGAGCCCGAGGTTGATGATCCTTTTAACATTATTGGTGGCGGCACGGGAGAAGGAGAGGATGAATTAAGTGCTAAGATGTCGCATGCCAACATGAAGGTTTTAAGCGATAAGAATATATTACGTGGCAGACGTATGTTTGGTTCTGGAACTAATACCAAGGGTAAATTTGGAACGAATAAGTCAGGGAAAAAAGAAAAGACTCAGTCAGGGACGAAGAAGTCTGGAAAAAAAGAAAAGTCTCAGTCGGGAACGAAGAAGTCTGGAAAAAATAGCAAGACCCAGTCGGGAACTGGTCATGGGCTGCACTCCAGCAAGAAAAAAACGAATACTGGTGGTCGTTCCGGAAACGGCAGTGCGCGGATTGACCTGATGGTGGTCTATACACCGGGCGCGGCCAAGATGTTCGGCGGCGAGAAGGGAATCAAAGCGCGCATCAACGTGGTGGTTACTCGCTCCAACAAGTCGTTCTCGGACAGTAAGATCAAGGCAAGTCTCAAACTCGTCCATGCCGGGCAGGTCGCCTATACGTCTACCGGCAAGAAGGCCACTGACCTACATAAATTGAGTCTTGGTAAGACGGAATTAAAGAAGCAGGTGGCTGTGTTGAGGAAAAAGTACAAGGCCGACCTGGTTACCTTGGTGACTGAGAAAGATGGTGGAGGTGTGGGATGGTTGCTTAACCGTAAAAAGCCCACGCCGCAGTTTGGATTTAATGTGGTATGCGCCAACTCACTTTATTATACGGTGCTTGCTCACGAGTGTGGGCACAATCTTGGTTGTATGCATGACAAAGGTAATTCTTCGGGTTGTAAACCAATGGACGATTATGGTTATGGATGGCGTTTTCATGCGAGTGATGGTGGGAAGAATCGCCAATACAGGACGATTATGGCTTATGCGCCAGGTAATCGGATTGGGTATTTTTCCAACCCAAACGTGAAATACAATAGTGTTCCCACGGGTGTAGCAAACAGTGCGGATAACGTTAGGGTTATCAATAAAACTGCCGCCATCGTGGCGAAAAATTCCGAACAATGAAGACAAATTCTCTAGAGTCCCTAGAATCGGAATCAAAAAGCTTTCATCCCGTGAAACTGCGTGCGTGGAGGTCGCTGGCAACAATGAGAAAACAATGGTCTGCAAGCCAAAACAAAATGCCGGTTGAATCTGAGACAGCCCAAATCGGATTGAGGACCTGCACCACGCGGTCGACCGGGATCAACTTCATGGTGTGATCGTCAGGGAATTGTAACCATTAATTGATTCGTGGCGTCAAATAATGTGGGCGTGAAGCGATTGCTAACCGTCCAACATGGATGGCTTGCAGGCTTAGACGCCATGAATCTGTGAATAACAGAGAAAAATCAAAAAAAATTGTCAAATGGGTGGCTATTGGCGCGATGGTGTTTTTACCATTGGCTGCGTGGCTGACTCTGGATTCGGGTCCGCCACCGCAATTGATTGAGCCTCTTGTCCCTGCCCAGATTGCCGAGGCAAAAAAAACGCCTGTTCCTGAGGCTAATATTGCCAAGCGTACTCGTTATGTGACACTTGATTCTAAGGCCATGCGTGCGCTGGAGAAGTCGCGTGGTAGCCTGCAAATTGAGCTCTTTCCGGATGAAACGGTTACCATAGATTTTGAACAGGCCGATCATGAGGCTGATGATTATACGTCGGTAATCGGGACCGTTCGCGGCCAGCCAGAAAGCCAAGTCTCGCTCATTACCCACAAGGGCGCGTTTGGTGGGTCCGTAAACCTTGCTGATGGCAGGTCGTTTGTCATCACTTACGTTGGTCCGGATCGTTATGCTGTCGTCGAGTTGGACCACGATAAAATGAACGTGTCCCACGAGCACCAGGAACATTTTGCTGCGTCACTTCCCAGCCCGAACAAAATACCGGAGAACGGTGTCGTTAGTATGCCGCAATTGCCGTGGAACCAGACCGTTCCGGTGCCGGGCATGCCATGGTTTACTACCACTCTCATTGGCACCAATCCCTGGCCGCAACTGACCAACGTCTATGGTCCACCTGTCATCGGGACCATGATCCTCTACACGCCTGAGGCACGGGATCAACTCGCCGGCTTGCTTGGTGTAGAGACCCGTATTCGGCTTGCGGTTTCACAGATCAATGCATGTTTTGAAAAAAGTGATACCAGCGCGCGTATCCGACTTATGCATTCTGACGTTATAGAGTACGGTTCCACCGGCAATATCACAACAGACCTACAGTGGATGACTTATGCCCATGGTCCTCAAACCCCGGAAATTCACGCTCTGCGTGAGCAACACCGGGCTGATCTTGTCACCCTCATGGTACCTCAAAGCGGCAACAATATTATGCACGGGACCTCCTGGTTGCTCACCAGCTTCAATCCAGCACCTGCCTTTGGTTTTAATGTTATTGAGGCTCCCTATGTCAACACCTCCGTTCTAGCTCATGAGATCGGCCACAATCTCGGATGCAACCATGCTTTTAACGATGTTGGAGCCGTCTTTGGAGGAGCCTTTACCAACTCCTTTGGATATCGTTTTTGGGCTACGAATATCGGCGGCACGACCAATCTCCTTCGCACCATCATGGCTTATGGCCCCGGTCGGCGTGTGGGTTTCTTTTCCAGCCCATCCAACATGTTTTATGGTGTGCCCATGGGTAATGCCACCCACGCGAACAACGTTTATACAATTGAACGTACCGCCCCCATGGTTGGCACCTATATGTCCGGTGGTTATGGCCCGCCTTACTACTACAACCCTGCAACTGGTGGCGGCATCCCACTTAACAGCCAAGCTGCGGGCCCAGGTCTTCCGGGCCCACCCCACTCCCGGAGCCAACTTCGCCAACCTGGACGTTCTTTTCGTATTTTCCTACGCAACTAGTTTGCCACTTGTGTAAGACACAAACGCAGGTTTTTTCGGATCTGGCGCAATGAAGGCTGTTGCGAGTGCGCGATAAGTAACGCTGGATATATCGGTTTACCGGCTGGGCAATAGGGGTGGATGTTGTGGCGTTTTCCACTCTTTATGCCATTTTAGGCTCCACAGATCAGGCAACTTTATTGTTCGCACACTACCATCCATGAAAGCGACGTTGATACCATCGGGGTGCCTGTCGATGCACATACGTGCCATGCCACCGTCAGCTCCGTCTAATGTTGGGGCGGAGTCATCCCCAGTTCGTGGCATGACATCGGCCCAGATGGCATCAGAAAAAATTGGAACCTCGCTGCTGCCGTGTTCCCAGACATCGTAAAACTTGTGTGGTTCTGTTTTAGCCAGAGGATTTCCATGCTGCGCCCAGGCGTTGATGGCGTATGAACCATAGTTGCCAGACCTTATGGCCGGTGGGCCGCACTTTACATTACCATTAAACAACATCTTTATTTCAGCCTCATTCAAGGCACGTTCAAAGAAAAGCAGGTCGTCTAATTCGTGGTCAGAATACCCATGTGGTTCCCGGTTGATTCCTATAGATTGACTTAGAAAAGTATCTAGGCCAGATCTCATGGGTCTTTCTGCCGCCAGATCTCCGTTTACATACAAATGCGGAACATGGTTTTCGACGACAAGTGCTACATGTGTCCAGCCGCTAAGTTCCCCCTGCCAGACCAGTGTTGCAGGCATATAATGGCCCTTATGCTCAACTACCTGAATGCCGTTTCTGCCAACTGCAATACCGACACCGGCTTTCATTCCAGGATTGATCCAATGCCAATCTGGGCCAGGACTTGGGCCGGTGCCTCCCCAGTCCGGAAAAACCACATAACTCATGTGTTTTCGATATGCTTTAATATCCAATCCAGGTGACCAGTGATCGTTACGTCTAGGAACAGGGCCACCTACGCTCTGAGGAACAATTGGAATATTTGCTTTTGGGTTGACCCAAAATGCATACGCAAAATTACCATAAATTCTTGGTAAACCTGATTCGTATGCATCAGACTTAAACTTGGCGGCCTTGTTACTTTGGCTATTACGATCATCGGTTGCCTTTAGGGCTCCTCCTTCTAGGTGATAATCATTACCACTTGAATCCTCAAGGTTCTCATCGAAGTGGTAGCAGGCCAATATGCCAGGGAGATGCCGTTTTCCATCATCATCGCTCGGAGGCTTTGGATCCGTTACTTGGGCTTCACTATTCCAGCAGAGAAGCGAGCCGCCAAGCCGTCTCTTGGCCTGAGGAGAACACATGGGACAGTTCAAGGATTCTTCGGTGAACCCATGGTAAGTGCTGAGATATTTCATCCAGGCCGTGTTGGAACTGTCCCCATCATATGGCAGCGTGTGTCTGTTTCCCGACGAATAATCGATGTAAGCGGTCGCCATCTGCTTTAGATTGTTCATACAGACAGCGCTCTTGGCTCTCAATTTTCCCTTGGACAAGGTGGGCAGAAGAATGGCCGCCAGAATCCCGATTATTGAAACGGTGACCAGAATTTCGATTAACGTGAACGCAGAATGACGATTAGTCGGCATGATGGTGTTTGAGAAGGGGACTATTTTGCGTTGTGCTGAATGCTGCACTCGGGGATTTTCTTTTGAAGTCTCTTGATCTGGGTTCTCGTCAGTTTTGGGATATCTAGAACGTTGAGGCTGTTTAGGTTTTTCAGAGTCGACAATGACATGCAGTATTTTATTTCGGCGTTGCCTGAAAGATCAAGAGTTTCTAACTCGGTAAGATTGCTTAATGGTTTAAGGTCAACAATATCATTATTCTTCAAGCTCAGATTCTTTAGCCTCAAAAGTCTCGATAGCGGCGTGAGACTTGAAACCTCATTGTTCTCAAGGTGTAAGGTTTCCAGCCTATTTAGGCCTTCGATTGGATTGAGCTTTGAGATTTTGTTGCTGCCCAGGTAGAGTGATCTCAATTTGTCCATCTGTGCCAATGGCTGGAGGGATGAAACTTCGTTGTTTTGAAGGTATAAAAATCTGATTTTCGTCAATCCGGATAATGGGCTTAAATCTTTGATTTGGTTATGGTCCAGGTAAAGCGAGTCGATTTCCTTCAACCCCGTTAGAGGAGACAAGTCCTTGATTTTGTTGAAACTCAGGTTCAAGTAGGCCATTAGAGTCAGTCCGGAAAGGCTGGCGACATTAGATGCCTGATTGTTGTATAAAACTAAATTGGTTACCTGTGTTAATCTGACTAACGGCTCAATATTACTGATTTGACAGTTATCAAGCCTGAGTGCTTTTAATCCCTTCAGGGTTGACAATGGCTTGAGGTCATGAAGTGCTTCGCTCGAAGATAAGGCTAAGGTTGTCAATTTGTTTAATTTGCTTAGAGGTTCCAGGTTTTGGGTTTTGGAGCTGTCCAAGTACAATAATTGCAACTCACTCATTGAGGCAATGGGGCTCAGGTTGGTTATTTGGCTTGATGAGATGTGGAGTTCTTCAAGTTTTTCCAGTCCGGCCAGCGGTGAAATGTCGGCGATTTCATGGTCATGTAACCCCAATGTTCTCACTTTCATCAGATCCCCTCTGTTTAGTTTGCCCCTAGGTTTCTTTATTTGGTGGCGAATTGCTGTTTCAATAGACTGATGATCTTTATTGTTTGGGTCAAAATCTGGCAGGGGGTTCCCGCTGAAGAAGAGAAAATATACGATCACAAAACCACCTAACCCAATGGCCACCTTGGTTCCAATTCCGGGGTTTTTTTGCTCCGTCATATATTGATTGTCCCGCACCGTAAGTACAGAATCTTAGCCTGTTTAAAATGTCAAAAGTTTTTCAAGCAAAGACAAGGGGAATGGGCTGACCTCCTCGTTATCCCGCCGTAGCGAATTCCTTTAACAAGACACAAAATATTTTTTAGTCTGTTTTTTTACCCATACACCACAGGTGCTTGTGGGTGCGCAGGAGGAATTGGCCATTGGAAACGGCTAAGGAGGCGTTGGTTAGCGTGCCGTCCAGAGGGTTGGTAGCCAGAAGTTTGAATT
>CAZTTU010000117.1:0-8351 GCA_964616045.1 uncultured Verrucomicrobiota bacterium
AAGAATGGGGATGGGGAGGCTGACTTTTACGAGGCATTCAATAATGATATCATGATTGGCGGTGGTGGCCATTCGTACGCGACGTGTCTTGAGACAGATCCTGAAGGAAACTTTTATTTTATCCGCTGTGCGGAAGGTACGCCGCATGGTGGTGTGGTGCTCAAGGTGGCAGCCGATGGCAGTAAGCTGGAGGTTGTGGCTACCGGGTTTCGAAATCCCAATGGGCTTGGAGTGGGGCCCAACGGTGTCATAACTGCAGCTGACCAGCAAGGAGGGTGGGTTCCTGAGACGCGGTTGGATATTATCAAGCCCGGGGGGTTCTATGGCTTCATGCCCAGCCATAAACGGAAAGTGGCCCCGAAAACCTTTGATCCACCTCTGATGTGGATTCCTCGTGTGTTGGATAACTCTGCGGGTGGGCAGGTGTGGGTGCCTGAGGGCAAGTGGGGTCCGTTCGGAGGAGAGCTCCTTCATTTTTCCTACGGTCGCTGCACGATGATGCACATTGTGCGCGATGGCGCCAACGGCGGAGCGGTGCCCTTGTCGGGCCGCTTCCTCTCCGGTGCCTGCCGCGGGCGGTTTAATCCCAAGGATGGGCATCTTTATGTCACCGGGTTGCTCGGTTGGCAGACCTCCGCCATCCGGGACGGTTGTCTGCAGCGGGTCCGTTACACCGGTGCGCCTATCCACCAGCCCACCGGGATGAAAGTCCATGCCAACGGAATCCGTCTTACCTTCAGCACGCCGCTCGACAAAAAAATTGCTGAGGACATTGACAGCTGGTCCGCGGAGCAATGGAACTACAAATGGAGCAGCCAATACGGCTCCAAGGATTGGTCGGTGAAAGATCCTGCGCAGCAAGGTCGTGATCCCGTCACCATTCAGAGCGCCAAGTTCCTCCCCGACGGTAAAAGCGTTTTCCTGCAAATGAACAAGGTTCAGCCGGTCCATTCCATGGCCATCAAGTACAATCTCGACACTGCCGCCGGGAAAATCATGAGGGGCGAATATTTCCTGACCATCAATCAGGTCGGAACAGCGCACCGATAGATGAGGTGTCCCAAATGTCAATAAATACATGGATCGCAGGATTGTCCTCCATTGCCAAATGCGGAGGATACGTTACATTTGGGGCATGAGGGTTTTGTATCTCCCCTTGATGTTAATGGTAGGGACGGTGATTTGTGGCATGGCTGCGCCCAAGGCAAATTCCCGGTCGCCTCACTTCCTGACCATTGGCGGGGGTTACTCGCCGACGGGCAATCAGGTTTCGCTGGAGAAAAACATCTTCTTTTTCAAGCGGGTGCTAAATCAGCTGGGCTTGAAAGATGCCCCGCATCATGTGCTTTTTGCCGATGGTCAGGCTGCGGAGCGGGATTTGCAGTATGACGACCCGGCCTTCAAGGTGCCGCGGGTGCACCGAATGGTCGCCAGTCTACTGGGCAAAACAGAAGGCCTTGTGCACCAGTACCGCTCCAATCAGGTGAAGCCTGATGGACCGTCTTCGGTGGCGACCATTGATCAGTGGTTTGCAAAGACCGCACCCGATCTGGATGAAGGAGATCAATTGTTTTTCTACTTCACTGGGCACGGCGGCAAGGGCGAGAAGAAAAACGCGCAAAACACCCAGATGTATCTTTGGAACAACCAGAACATCCGGATGAACGCCCTGGCCCGACGCCTGGACAAAGTTTCAAGGGAAACCTCGGTGGTGCTGGTCATGGTGCATTGTTATAGCGGTGGCTGCGCCAACGTAATATTCAAGGAAGGCGACCCCAAGAAGGGGCTGTCCGATCACAACCGCGTCGGCTTTTTCGCCACGGTGCACGATCGTGTGGCGGCCGGTTGCACGGCGGATATTGAAGAGGGCAATTATCAGGAATACAGCACTTTTTTCTTTGAAGCCATTCATGGCCAGACCCGCCTTGGCCAGTCGGTGAAGCGCCCTGACTATGATGGCGATAATCGAGTGAGCTATGACGAGGCTCATGCCTATGCGCTGCTCACTTCCAACAGCATTGATATTTCAACGAAAACCTCCGGCACCCTGCTGCGCAAATTCTCCCGGTTGCCCGGCAAGGACGACGGGGGCAAGGACCTGTGGTCCATCGACCATCCCTACAGCGAGTTGATTGAGCAGGCCATTCCCAGCGACCGCGCCGTTCTGGATGGCCTGTCAGCGAAGTTGAAATTGACCGGTGAAGATCGCGTGACCCAGGCGCGTGACTTGGCAAAGAGCATCCAACGCCGCCGAGGAGACATCAAGAAGGACCGTGATCGACTGGGGAATGAGCACCGCCAACTTCGCAGTTCCCTAGCCAAGGAACTTAAGAGAATCTGCCCGGAATTGGCGAACCCATGGCACCCAAATGTGCCCGAGGTGCTTACCGGACCCGAAGGCGTCAAGCTACTGGAGCAGATCGAGAAGCGCAAGGACTACGGGAAATTTGCCAACCTTGCGCCTAAACTTGAGAAGATGGACGCTCAACGCCACGAACTGGAACGCAAATGGGTCAAGACCCAACGCTTCCTGCGGATTGTGGAGAACGTCGTCTTGGCGCGCAACCTGCCGCAGGTGGCCGACACTCATGCGGTGGAACGTTACAGGAAAATCCTTGAGGCCGAGCATGGTTCTCTTGAGCGGGAACCAAGTAAATGATTCCAGAGTTAAAATGAAGCGACGCAGCGCAATCGTTTGCTATCTGTTTCTGGTCGTGGGGTTGATCGCGGCGCCATCAAATCTGTCCTCGGCGCGCACAGGCACCATCAACCTCAAGAACGGAGATCGGTTTCGTGGTACTTTTGTTGGTTATGATTCGATGAAGGGTTTTGGATGGATCCATGATTCTATTAGTGGTGCAATGTGGATTGAGTCGTCAGCTGTCTCTCGGCTGGAACTTAATGCCGGTAAGGATGGCGCTGTGCGATCCCATAGTGCGCGAGCGAAGTTCGTTAATGGCGACGAGCTCTCAATGGATGTTTCAGGCTTTGATGGTGAGGTGCTTTCTCTCAATACATGGTTTGCTGGTAAGCTCAAGTCATCTCGCAAGCATCTTGCGTGGTTGGTGCCCGGCGGTGCAGGTGTGGTTGTCTACAGCGGTCCTAAGTCATTGCGCGGTTGGGGGGCGGGCTTGATTGGTGTGTTGCTTGGTGATGATGGTGACTTGGTGGGGGGGGTTACCGTAATGGAGGTCATGGAAGGCAGCCCGGCGCTCAGGGCAGGAATGCAAACCGGGGATATTGTTACGCATGTGAACGGCAAGATTGTGACACTAAAGGGTGATATGATCCAAAAAGTGAAACAGAACCAAGTGGGTGATAAGGTGGAGATTCGTGTCTTACGCGGGAAAAAGTTGATGGATTTCATCATTACGCTTGCGGCTTTAAACTGGGAGTTTGATCAAGGGTCATTGAAGAGTACGGGGATGGGCAGTCTGATCGGCCGTGAATTCAAATGGCCACGCACCTCCAATCTATCATTTGATTTTGAATGGGGAAACATGCCCGCCATGGATATTATTTTGTGCGCTGATAAAGTTCGCGAGGCTAACGCCATTAACGGTTACAAGCTGCGCATCTTCCAAAACAGAGTGCAGCTCTATCGTAATAATTCGGCTGATGGGGCTATTTTTTCCAGCGGCAGCCTGGGTGCCGTGATGCTAAAGTTTCCTGCTGGAGGGGAACGCAAGGTGAATTTGTCCGTACTCATTGATCAGAATAAGGCGACAATATTGCTGCTGCAAGATGGTAGGCTTGTGAAGACGTGGCGTGACCCAAAGGGGTTTGTTGGTCGAGGGGGGGCAATTGGATTTTATCCGCAGAGCGCAGATCCTCAGAAAATATCGAATTTACAACTCCGGGAGTGGAATGGTCACCCTCCATCCGGAAGTGGGCCAGGTGAAGCGAGCGGGTCACAGGACCTTGTGCAATTCACCAACAGCGATTTGCTTCGCGGGAAAATCCTTGAAATTAAAGACGCCAAACTCACGATCATGACAAATTTTGGCAAAGTGCCTTTGCCAATGGATAAGATTTCGCATCTTGTTTTTGAAAAGCATAAGATCCAGTCGACGGCTTCGTCTGTTTTCTATCTAAATGGAGTGGGGAGGCTGACAGGTAAATTGATTCAATGGAGCGAAGAGGGAGTAAGGGTTGAGTCCAAGATTTTCGGTGAAATCATATTGAACCCAGGAGTGGTTTCTTCTGCGCAGTTCAAATAATAGATTGAGCCGTTGATTGGGCAAGTTTTTCGAGCCACTGGGAGGCATTCTTTTTAGCCTCGACGAGTGAAGTGAGATCTGTCAGGGCGCGACAATCCTCCATTTGTTCAGTGAGGGTAGATCGGTCCTCGACCACCCCAGCAAGACCCAGGCAGCGACAGCTTTGAGTCCGCGCCAGTTTGGCCAGTTCGCCTACACCCTTGCCCATGATGCTTTGCCGGTCCATTGTGCCTTCGCCGGTCACTACAATGTTTGCTTCCTTTAGCAATCCATTCAATCCAACAGTCTCAGCATAAAGCTCAAATCCTGGTCGGATCACTGCTCCGGCAAAACAATGCAGCCCAAACCCCAATCCACCGGCAGACCCAGCGCCGGGCAGCCCGGCTGCGTCTTCGCCAGTTTGAGCCTTCCAAATATTCGCCAATTGCGTGAGTGCCGCTTCAGCCTTGGGAATGGTTTCCCGGCATAATCCTTTTTGAGGGCCATACACCCGTGTGCACCCATTCGGGCCTAGCAGGGGGTTTTGCACATCAACGGCAACGGTGATGGAATCCAGATTGCATAGGCACTGCTCTTTCGGGTTTGGCTCGGTGATTTTCTTGAGCGAAACCAGGTCGGGCCAGTGCTCAATTTCCAAGCCCGTCTCATCCAGGAAATGCCAACCCAATTCCCGGGCCATGCCGAATCCGCCATCATTGGTGGCACTGCCACCGATTCCGACAATTGCGTGTTTTGGGATCCCCGTCCCTTTCTCTATTCCGGAATTAACGGTGGTCAGTGTGAGCCCGAGCCCGGTGGTGTCCGCGTGCATTGGGTTTGGTGCAAAATTCTGTTGCAGCTTGACTAAGCCAATGATCTCAGCTGATTCAATAATGGCGGTTTTTGTCGCGTCACAGAACCACCAATAATGGTCAATAAAGCTCCCGTACGGATTCTTCGAAGTGCCAACACGGGCTTTGACCTTTAACCGCCGCGCCAATAAATGGCCGAATCCATCACCTCCATCACTAATGGGTAATAATGTGAGATGGTCATTGGGTCGTGCCTTCTTCCATCCGCGGGCGATGGTTTGGGCTGCCTGCGTTGCAGTGAGAGTGCCTTTGAATTTGTCTGGCGCAATGAGGATCGACAGCGGCATGACGCGAATCTAAAGGAATACAGATGAAGCATGAAGTCGAATGATCTTCCTTGGCATCGGGATAGAATTCTGTTAATTTAGGTCCACTTATGGAGAAACCTGATATTACCTGTTATTTGAAACCCAGCTGTGGCTGGAGTAATGGCGTGCGAGCAGTCCTGCGCAAGTACGATCTTGAGTGGGATGAGAAGGATGTGGTGAATAATCCAGAGCACCGTGCTGAAATGATTGAGCGCAGCGGGCAGATGCTTCAGCCCTGCGTGGAGATAAATGGGCATATGCTTGCGGATGTGAGCGGGGATGAGGTGGAAGCGTGGATGCTGGCGAACAATATTGCTCAGCCGACAGCTGCTGAGGCAGACGCGCCAACGAATCAACCGTGTGCTGAGGAGATGCCGCAGGGTCGATCCATACAGCTCAAGAGTTAATTGGCAGCGATAATAGGCAGCGGGCTGGTTTTTCCGGCCCGTTTTTTCTTCATGTGAAAACCATCACTAGCTCCACTGCTATGCAGCGCCAAGCCTTGCATTGGCAGAGGGAAGGGGCACGCGTGGTATTGGTGCCTACGATGGGCGCACTGCACGCGGGGCACATGAGCCTTGTTCATCGGGCTCGAAAAATCGCTTCAATAAACGGAATTGTGGTGGTGAGCATTTATGTGAATCCGCCGCAGTTTGATAACCTGACCGACCTTCAGAAATACCCGCGGACGTTGGCCATGGATAAACGGGCCTGCAAGGTTGATGGAGTGGATATTATTTTTGCGCCCAAAAAATTCTACCCACTGGATTCGAGTGTCTTTATCGATGAAAGTACATTGACGAGTGAATTTGAGGGGCGATGCCGTCCGGGCCATTTCTCCGGCGTGATGACAGTGGTGGCCAAGCTCTTCAATCTGGTGCAGCCCGGGCACGCCGTGTTTGGGGAAAAGGATTTTCAGCAAGCCACAGTCCTCAAGCGCATGGTGCGCGATTTGAATATGCCAGTGAAAATCGATATTGGACCAACCGTGCGCGAAGCTGACGGGCTTGCTTTGAGTTCGCGGAATATACACTTGAAGGGCAGATTGAGACAACAGGCACAGGTTGTATGGAAGGCGATTTGTGTCGCCCGGGCTGCAGGAAATACAGGAGCTCCCCAGTTGAAGCGCAGGTTGAAACGATTGATTGGGAAACAGCCGGATGTGTCGGTTGACTATGTCGAGTTTGTTGAGGCAGTATCATTGCGACCCGTCAAGCGAGTGACAAGAGGGGTGCGATTGCTCTTGGCGGTCAACGTTGGCGGGGTGAGATTGATTGACAACGCCAAGCTATGAAGCAATTTGATTACATCGTTGTGGGTAGCGGCATCGCGGGCTTGACCTTCGCGTTGAAGGTCGCGCCGCATGGGCGCGTAGCGATTATCACCAAGAAGAATCTTTCCGAGGCCAACACTCAATATGCCCAGGGAGGTATTGCGGCTGTGACCAAGCCGACCGATTCATTCGACCTGCATTTGGCTGATACGCTTCGGGCGGGTGCAGGATTATGCAAAAAGAAGGTCGTCCGCATGGTCGTGGAGGAGGGGCCGGCACGTGTGCAGGAGCTGGTTGATTTGGGGATGGATTTTGCCCGCGAGAAAAGTATCTCGGCCGATGGCGAACGGTTTTATTCGCTCGGCAAAGAGGGCGGACATTCTAAGCGGCGAGTGCTGCACGCCAAAGACGCCACCGGGCGTGAAGTGATGCGGGCGTTGCTTGCGGCGGCGGAACGGGCTCCCAATGTGTCTGTTTTTGAGGGCCATATTGCCATTGATTTAATTACAACATCTAAGCTTGGGCAGGGGGGGGGCGATCGTTGTGTGGGGGCATATGTGTTGAACCGGAGCACAGGGGAAGTGGATACCTTTTGTGCACCGCAAACCCTCCTGGCAACTGGTGGTTGCGGCAAAGTGTATCTATACACCACCAATCCGGATATCGCGACGGGTGACGGCGTGGCCATGGCTTACCGCGCTGGTGTGCCGGTTGCGAATATGGAATTTACCCAGTTTCACCCGACCTGTCTGTACCACCCAAAGGCTAAATCATTTTTGGTTAGTGAAGCGTTGCGCGGTGAAGGGGCGGTGCTGAAGGATTTGCAGGGCAACGAATTTATGGATGCAGCCCACCCCATGGCCAGCCTTGCTCCGAGGGATATTGTGGCGCGCGCCATTGACAGTGAAATGAAACGTACCGGTGCTGACCATATGCTGTTGGACATCACGCACAAGCCGGCTCCTTTTATCATTGATCGTTTTCCAAATATTTACCGCACTTGCCTGAGGTTCGGTGTGGATATTTCAAAGGATACCATTCCGATTGTGCCAGCTGCTCATTATCAGTGTGGCGGCGTGGTGACTGATGCAGATGGGCAAACAGATTTGGCCGGCTTAATGGCAGCAGGCGAAGTGGCTTGCACCGGCTTGCACGGCGCAAATCGGCTGGCAAGTAATTCACTGCTGGAAGGTTTGGTCTTCGCCCAACGCGCGGCAATGAATGCTGTTAAGGAGCCGCAACTACCCGTGGACATGGAGATTCCAGCCTGGCATTCGGGAGATGCGGAGGATTCTGATGAACGGGTGGTGATTTCGCATAACTGGGATGAGATACGCCGTTGCATGTGGGATTACGTGAGTATCGTGCGCACCAACAAGAGGCTGCGCCGGGCCCGAAAACGCATTGAGAATTTACGCGAGGAGATCGGGCAGTACTATTGGGATTTTAAAATAACAGCGGATTTACTCGAGCTGCGAAATATTGCGCAGGTCGCCGAGCTCATTATTGATTGCGCCCTACAGCGTCCTGAAAGTCGCGGGCTACATTACAATCTGGATTGTCAGGGCCTGGATGAAACATGGGCCCAACGTGACACGATTGTGCAGCGGGAACTGGGGCCCAACGTGATGGCAGGAAACGCTTGAATTTCCAGGGCGAACAAGTAGTTTTTCCCCCTCTTAAAATTGCGTGCTTAGCT
>CAZTTU010000118.1:0-8268 GCA_964616045.1 uncultured Verrucomicrobiota bacterium
GCGCTTCGTGAAATTGCCATGTGGATTTTGAACGATGGTCGGTATCAGGATCGTGCGGTTCCCGGCATAAATCCGATCGATGTAAAGGGCAGCAAAATCGGCCAGAGTTTGGTTCCGTTCCCGGGTGATAGTCCGCCCCTTGTCGCGTTTGACCAATAACTCGCGCAGCTCCTTGGCTGCCTCGGTGACGTTCCTGGCCTTGAGCGGCACACGCCGGGTCTTCGCTCGCTCCTCACCCGGGTAGGCAATCTTGATCCGGGCATAGAAACGATCGCTGCGTTTCCAGAGGTTGCGAAGTTTACGCTTGCGACTGTCAAAAACGGGGGTAAAACTGCGCTCCTTGTTCATGACTGCTTGTTGACGTTTATAGAAGTCAAAGTGGCACAATAAGTGGCACAAACAAGTTTTGCTTGTTCAAAGTTTTACGCAAAGCATTGTTTTTCTGGGGCGCGCGAGTGGCGGAATTGGCAGACGCGCTGGATTTAGGTTCCAGTCTCGCAAGGGGTGGAGGTTCGAGTCCTCTCTCGCGCACCATTTTCTACTTGATCCCAAAGATGCCGAGATCCTTTTTCAATTCCCGAATGCGCTCACCGTAACGCAGGCTTCGTCGAGTTTGATTCAGGTTAGGTCCATCGCTGGGCAAAAAGTGGTCGAAGAGAAATTCCCGCATGGCGAAGTTCACCCCCACAAGATTGTCCGAGCCACCGCGCTCCAGCGAAACCCGGTAGAGGCGTGGTGGTATCTTGGCTCCCTCCGCCTCCACGCGCCGGACATAGACCACCTTCCCAGTCTGGCGACTGATGAAGAGCGCTCTTAATAAGATATCATGCAGCACAAAATTCTCGCGATTCAGTTCCTCAAACCATGTGTTGATCACAGCAGATTCAGTGGGCTTGCCCTGAAAAGTAGAACCGGTTGACACACAACCAAAAAACAGTAATAGGACGGGCAGAAACACCAACAGCCCGAACATGCCTGATTTTGACCGCCCCCGGTAATGCCGGCAAGGTAACATCATTTCAGCTCGGGTTCCTTTCTTAAACAACGCTGCAACGCCATCACCGCCATCGCGGTGCCGTACTGGCGGTGGTAATTATAGAGTGGATAATCCCACCAATCGCCTTCTTTTTCCTGCAGTTTCATGAGCGTGGCGGCAAGATGATCCTGCAGGCGCGGCTGATCTTTCGCAGGTACATGCTCCAGCAACAGGCCGGCGTAGTAGTGGCCGTAATAATAAAAATAGCCGGCAATCTGGAACCACGACTCATGCGGCACAGGCCGTTTGCGACCGATGCCAAGCCATTCGTTGCGCGCGAACAGACGATCCAGCCACATGACAATAACCTGATCGGTGATCTTCTCATCACCCCACAAGCGCAGGGCAATGTTGCCTGCCTGTGAACGCCCTAAGCTGCCGGCCGGTCGGTTGATGCCGCGACGCGGCTTGTACTTCAGGTATTCCCCATAAAGAAAACTGCCATCAGGCAGATGCTGCCGCTTGAGGGCAGCTAGTGCACGCTTCACCAGATGTTTTGGCGGCTCAATCCCTGCCGCCTTTGCCTCGTGAAACGCCACCAACACGGTAGCATTCACAAACGAAATGGAACTGCTGGCGGGTTTCTTTGTGCCCACGCGGAAATCATAATAACCCCAGCCACCATCGACCGATTCATAACGATCAAGCCGATCAAACTGCTGCTGAATCACCGCCTCGATACGCTCCACTTTATCGGTTTCCTTCGCTTTCTGAGCACGCGCACGCAACCGTATCAACGCCTGCAATCCATAGCCGTGCGCCCACACGTTGTACATTGCATCAGCTGTGGCGCGGCGCAACTTGGGCAGGTTTTCCAAAAGATACTTTTCACTATCAGCAATTGACGCGCGCGCGCGCGCATGATCGCCACCGGCTTCAATCATAGCCGAGGTGCACAACGCTGTCACCGCCAGCCGAAATGCATAGTGGCTCTGGAAAGTGGGCGCGTAGATGTTCAGCCCCTTGGTGTTACGCGGAGAACCCCAGGAACCATCCTTGTTTTGATTGCCCTGCAGAAAGTAAATGCCCCGCTCAATTGACTTTCCCACCACCGAATTCCCCGGGGGCTTCACATTCGGCAGACGAGGAAACTTGGAGTAATCAGGCTCCTTATCCGCCGCACCCGCCGACCAAACCAGCAGTGTGAAAAAACTAAGGCAGCAGTATTTCATTACCTTCGGTGAGTCCCTCTGTAATTACCGTTTTGCCATTGTGCGAGTTGCCTATTTTTACGACCTGATCAGTGATTACACCACCCTCCCCTTTCACTTTCACAAATGTTGCACCAGCAGCATTTTGAGCAAGAGCCTTGCTGGGCACGGTGATGGCCTTTTTATTCTCGTACACCTCCAGTTTTACGGCGCATCCCATGCCCGGCATAAGGTAGCCTTTTTCGGCGATCTCCGTACTGAGCGTGAGGGCATACTGGCCAGGAGCAGTGGGCACCCTGGAAATGCGGATCACCTTCACCGGCACACGATGTCCAAGATCGGCAATGGGTGTGGCCCAGCCAGTGATTCCAGCGGCCACCTTGCGCAAATCTTTCTCGGCTACAGAACCACGAATCTGCAACGGGCGAATTTCCACCACGGTCATGAACACTTCGCCGGAAGTCAGTTTACCATTCTTGCGCAGCTTCGATTTCACAAGTTTTTGCCCACCCCAAGCACCATCTGAAAATTTGCCGTAGTATACCACTCCGTTAGCTGGTGCGCGCACGGTCATTTTTGTCAGATCATTCTCCAGCTTAGCATGCGCTTCTTCGGCGCGTTTTAGGTCAATCGTTTGCCGACGCAAACCCAGCTCTAGTTTCTCCAATTTTTCCTCATGAGTATTATTGGTTTTCCCAGTATCAAGCTGCTTTCGGGTGAGGGCGTCCTTCATGTCTTCATACTCTCGCGGCAAAGAAAACTTCAGGGTGGTGTCGGTGCTGTTCTGAGAACGTTCCAGATAATGTAATGATCGATCAACCGCGTGTTGAGCACGTTTCACGATGATCTCCTCTGTCTCTTCAGTGATATCGTCGGCTTCATACATTTTCTTAAGCTGCTTGAGCTCCTCCTTCACGTAGGAAAGAGAATTCTCCGAATTCCTCAGGGAAAACTTGGCATCCTTTTCGTTGAAAGCCTTGATCTTTTGTTCATAGCGTTTGAAATCCTCCTCCAGCCGTGCCAGTACGCGCGCTGCTGCCTTTTTGTCCATGGCGGCGTTATTGGTGGCAAAGGCGTACTCCATCTTCGCCACGGCCATGTCCAGCTTGGCCATCGCCAAGGCAAGTTGGCTGTCAGCGATCTTCTGCTCGAGTTTGTCAGTCTTCAGGTTTACCAGCACGTCCTTAACCGAAACGTGGGTCCCATGCGCCACCGCATCACGCGCTACTGTGAGGTCCGCCCAAGCATCAGGCCGCACCCGGATGGGATGAGACTTGACCGCAGCAAAGATACCCTTGAAGTCCACCACAATGCGGAAAGGCTCTGCCTTGACTTTGTGCGTGCCGCCCTTGGTGGCATTGGAATCATCCGCCTGCAGGACTGGGGACAACAGGAACAAGCCTAGGAATACAAAAAAGGTACGTTTCATGGGTGTGAGAGTACTAAAGGCAGACGCTGGGTTTGGCAAGAAACGAAATAAGCAGCCTCATTTAGCCGGCCAACAACCACTTGCAAGTTCTTGCCCAAGTCGAAAAGGAAATGTATGCTGAACACCTATGAGTGAGGAATCCAATAAATGCAGCAACCCTCATTGTGAGTGTGAAAATTGCACGTGCGACCCGTGCGAATGCACCAAGGAAAACCCCTGCTCCTGCGAGTAACTGAACGATCAGTATTTCCTCACAATCAAAAGCCCGGCCCCCTCTTATTCTGAGGTGAACTGAGGCGTGTAATTTTCTTCATGCGATACTTTTTCTTGATATTAGCGGTGGTGGCGTTGGTGGGGCAATCCGTGGTGGCGGATGAGAAACTCATTACCGACCCCATTGTTGAGAAGGCGATTCGGCAAAAACTCAAGAAGCCCGAAGGCCAGCTTACCGAAGCGGATTTGGAAAAATTCACAGTGCTTTCCTTTGCCTACTCTGATCTCACCGACGCGGGCCTCAAGGAAGTGGCCAAGTTGCAAAAGCTCGAAAGTCTTCACTTGTACTATACCAAAATCACCGACATGGGACTCAAGGACGTGGCCAAGTTGCAGAAGCTCGAAACGCTTGAAATGACCTTCACCAAAATCACCGATGCTGGCCTCAAGGAGGTGGCCAAGTTGCAAAAGCTCGAAAGGCTTTACTTGGATCGCACCCAAATCACCGACGCGGGTCTCAAGGAGGTGGCCACGCTTCAAAAACTAGAAGGTCTTACCTTGACCGGCACCAAAATCACGGACGCGGGTCTCAAGGAGGTGGCCAAGTTGCAAAAGCTCACACGGCTTGACTTGCACTCCACCCAAATCACGGACGCGGGTCTCAAGGAGGTGGCCAAGTTGCAGAAGCTTACGTTTCTTGGCTTGAACGACACCAAAATCACCGACGAGGGACTTAAGGAGGTGGCCAAATTGCAGCAGCTCAAAACCCTTTTCTTGTTGAAAAATGAAACCCCTCTCCCCATCCAAGTCACCGATGCAGGCGTGGCTGAATTAAAAAAGGCGTTGCCGAAGTGCGACATCAAAAGCAACCCCACGAAGTAACTGCCCTTATTCCTCCCCGTGAAAGTCCTTGAGGGCCTTGAGCAATAAAACCTGGAAGCCGGGTTACCCCCCGAAAGCTTCGCGCATCATCGTTACACTTTTGGGTACAGCAGTTTTAGCGTCTTCCTTGCCTTCAAACTCAATGGAGATGTACCCACGGTAATTGACCTTGCGCAAAATTTTGGCAATACGTTTGTAGTCCAAATCCAGTGTGTACCATTCCCCGCCACCATAATAAGTCTTGGCCTGCACAAAGGTGGTGCGTGAGGCAATCATCTCCAGTTTCTTGTATGGGTCCTCTAAAAAGTTACCTGTATCCATCAGCACACCCAGCCATGGCGACTCATCAAAGGCCTTGGCAATACGCAGCAAGCCTTCAGGCGTGCGTGCCAAGCCCCAGTGGTTTTCCAGCGCCATGTGCACGCCCAGTTTCTCAGCCACGGGGATGAGTTTCTCAATGGAATCAATGCACCACTTGAAACCCTCATCCTCGGTGTGCCCGGGCAGGACCGGTTCAATACCGCGGTTGGCCATGAGATGGTCAAAGTTTTTGCTGGTTCCCCAGCGACCGGTGTTAAGGCGGATACAGGGAATACCCATTTCATGGGCGAGTTCCATGCAGTGAATGGTGTGGTCAATATTGCGCTGACGCTTGGCCTTATCCGGGCTCACAAAACCCTGGTGGATAGAGAGGCCCACCAAGCCCACGCCATTAAGGAACGCATGCCGCTTGAGCTTGCGCAGGTAGTCGAGTTTTTCGCCGGCCATCTGCATATGCAATACATCCACCCCTTCCACTCCCATTTCCGCTGCATGATCAATCACCTTCTCAATAGGATATTTGTTGCGCGTGAAATGCCAGTAGGAATAAGTGGCCAAGGCCAGCTTGATACGGCTAATCGGCTTGGCGAGAGCCGCCGAAACCGATGTGGAGGCAAAGGGCAAGGTGCTCCCAACCAATGCCGCAGCACCGGCGGAAAAGAAATGACGTCGATCGAGTAATTGCATACGCCAAGTGAACGGTCGATCGAAATAAAAATCAACTCCACAGGTGGGCTGTTTGGTAGTTGGGTCAGGAAAAGTCATGTCGACAGCCGAGCAAATCTTAAAAATAAGAAGGCCCCATAATAAAAAGTCTTGGTCATTGCAAATGCAGTATAGTATCTAGGTGTTTCGCCATGACTTCAGAATCCCATTAACTAGAATAATACTACATTCAATATGAATTCCAAAACTAACAGGCGGAACTTTCTAGCTCTCGGGGGTCTAGTCACAACCGCCGGTGCCCTTAACCTTAACGCCCAGGCAATCCCAACTCCAGCAACGGAAGATGCGCACGGTTATGTGAATTATCTCCAAGCCAACGGTAAAGCTATTATGCCCGAAGGCAAATGGAAGGTGACGCATCCTGATATTCTGGGACCATTCTGGGCCAGTGGCGCCCCATTTCGTGGCAAAGTCACCCCCCCCATGGAACCCGGAGATTTATTAATTGTCCGCGGACGAGTTTGGAGCCATAAAACTAAAAAACCGTTGGCCAATACGGTGCTCGATGTTTGGCAGGCGGATAATAAGGGGCGATACGATTTCCAAGATTATCCGGCCACAGATCCACGCCCATTGGTTGGCGGTAAACAGCCCAAGAAAACAGACTTCAAAAACCGTATCCGCCTATTAACCGACGAATCCGGATACTATGAATTTGAAACCATCAAGCCAGCATCCTACAAAGCTGGCTCTGAAATTCGCCCATCTCACATTCATTATATGGTACAAGCTGACGGCCATAAACGATTGGTCACTCAAATCTATTTCAAAGGTGACCCACATATCGCCCAAGATCCTTGGGCAAGCAAATCGCCCCTCATCATTGCGCTCCAAAAGGAAAAAAGCGGCAAGGGCACCTATATGGCAGGTCGCTTCGACATCGTGCTTGCCCCGGCTGGGGCCTAGCCGAAGTTTGCCCAGTCCACCGACATACCAAGATCTTCGTTTGCCTCATATGGAGCATATCAACAATCAACTCAGCACAGGTGGCTGTTTGACGATCGGGTTGGGAGCAAGGCAAATACCTTGCTGATTAGCCAGTTGAATGGCGGCAATGGCCTCGGACTCCACGGGATCAATTTGGGGAGGTTTGTCGCCGTCGTCGCGTTCATAGCGGACACGGTTACGGATGAAGGCCAGCTTGAAAAGGTTGAGTTGTTTCTCGCGCACCGCGAAGTAGCCTCCGGGCAAGCCTGTAAGGCTAAAGACATTCCAGCCGGGCAGCAGCATCCACGGGTTGATAATGCGATCGTATTCTTCGCGGCTGAGCAACACACCAACTACGCCCCGCAAGCCATCAATGACCCGTTTCCGATCGCCGAGTCCCAGCCAAATAAGGAGGACAAAAAAGATAGCCATCACCAATAGGTGCAACAGCAGAATAAATATCAATCCAATCCCTTCCTCACCCATGAGAAAGGACGCAAAAAGATTCCGGCCGAAGTGAATCAGCATCCCCCCACCCAAGCCCAGGGCTGGCATCAGCCAGCGCCAACCGCTTCGCATGACAACAAACATGCCGAAACCGAGACCGGTTAATGCTGTGAAGGTTGCATGGCCGAAACCCAGCAGAACAGTACGAATAAAATAGAGGCCAAAGAAGCCTTCCCCGCCGGCTTCATTCCCAGCATCTATGACGTACATAATATCCTCGGTGAGCGTAAATCCAAGCCCGATGATACCGCCGTAAATCACGCCGTCCAGCGGTCCATGTGTTTCATGCACACGTCGGCGGGAGAAGACATAAATTGCCAATATTCCAAGGGCCTTGGCGGTTTCCTCAACCGGTGGCGCAACAAAGACAGCTGCGGTGGCATTCACCGTCTCATCATCCATCGGCCGTTGCAGGAGAAGGCTGATCAACCATTGCCCAAGGCCATCACCCACAAGCGAAATAATGACAGCCCCCACCGAGCCCCAAACCAGACAGAGAAACAACAACCACAACGGTTCCGGCGAATACCGGTCCACTGAGCGGATGATGATGAAATAAATCATCACCGCCGGTATCACAAACAAGATAGCCAGCGGAACCCAAATCATAATTGGCGGCGAAACTATATGACGCGTATTAAATTGAAAAGGCTAACACTCGTTTGGCAGCAATAAAGTCTGAGTCAGGAGATAAACACATCTCCCAGCATCCTTGGGCAAGCAAATCGCCCATCACCAATATGTTCAAATAAACCGTAAAACTTAACCCAATGGGGTTGACAAGCTCTCGCGAGTTAGTACGTTTACGTAGCAGTTGGTTGATGCTGGCCAAATCGGCATTTTTCGGGAGTATCTTGCACGGAGACGCCGTCGTATAAAAGAACGGATGAAAACAGACAAACCCATCCGAGCCCTTGCCATTAGTCTAATCTCCGTGCTGTGCACTGCGGCACCCTCTCTCTTTGCCCAACTCACCATGGGTGGTATGGGCACCTCCATGGGCATGATGGGCGGCCTCCAAGGTATGGGCGGCGGCATGGGCGGCATGGGCGGTATGGGCGGCGGCATGGGCGGTA
>CAZTTU010000119.1:0-8087 GCA_964616045.1 uncultured Verrucomicrobiota bacterium
TTCCCTCGGAAAACGGGAGATTCGATGTTCGTTGGGTTCGATTCCCAAAACACATCCCACTCTTTTCTCGACTATCCCAATTGGAATCTGTGGGTTTGAAGAATTTCTCTGATTGGATTCAGAGGGTGGTCAGAGAATTAGTCGTGGAGACAAAGAATTAGCGTGAGGAAGACTTTTCTTTTTTGATTACAATTATTTGGTTTAGAGAATTGGCCTCCACGAAAACCAGCGGCAACCCAACCAAGATGACTAGCAACAAAATGGCCTGAAGAACTCTCATCGTTTGGCGAATAGGTCCGATGTCACGAAGTGTTCGATTACCGTCCGAAGCTTGTAGCCGTCCTTCTTGCTCGCGCCGGCGATGGCCTTGATGTGGGTGCGATCGTCCACGGTCATCACTCGACGCAGAGCGTAGGTGGCGAGTTTCTCCACGAAGGCCTCAGCGAAGCGGTCAAGATCCTGCGCAAGCAGTTGCTTAAATTCATCCGGCCCGGCGTAGGCGCGGCCATCGGGGAGTTTGCCAACGGCATTCACAGGCGGGTTGGCTCCCTGCCCGCCGGGCACGTTCTCTTCCGTACGCCATTGGCCAATGGCATTGAAATTGTCGAAGGCAAAGCCGAGTGGATCAATCTTGGCATGACAGGAGGCGCAGGTGGCGTGAGTGGCATGGGCCTCGAGCTGCTGGCGAATGGTGGCCTTGGGCCTGTCAGTTGGCGTTGGTTCCAGTGGCTCGACGTTGGGAGGCGGAGATGGGGGTGTGCGTCCAAAGATAGCCTCGCTCACCCACACGCCGCGATGGATCGGCCGATGCCGCGTCCCGTCGGAAGTGAGCATGAGCGCGGAGGCATGGGTGAGTATACCGCCACGATGATCCTGCGGCCGAAGCGCCACGCGCTGAAAACCGGCCTGCTTGAGCGCGGGCATTTGGTAATGCAGCGCGAGGCGGGAGTTCATCACGGTCCAGTCAGATACGAGGAATTCACTAAGGGAAAGATTCTTCTCGAAGACCTCGTTAAAGAAGCCAGTGGTCTCCAGTGCCATGCTTTGCTCGAGCCACTTGTCGTAGTCCGGGTACAGGTCCATGTCGGGTGGGAACATGCCAACCTTGTGAAGCTGCAGCCACTGGCGAGGGAAAGCGTCGGTGAAGCGTGCGGCCTTGGGCTCGGAAAGCATACGCTTCAACTGCCCGCGCAAGATTTCGGGGCGGCGCAACTCCCCCTTGGATGCTGCCTCAGTGAGCGTCGAGTCGGGCATAGAACTCCAGAGAAAATACGATAGGCGTGTGGCCAGTTCCCAATCATTTACCTTGGCACGGCGTTTAGCCGAATCGCCCTCAACGACGTAGTAAAAGTTCTTCGAGGTCAGGACACCCGTCAACGCCGCGAGATAAGCGCTACGGAACTTTTCGCCTGCGGCCAACTCAGTCTGCAGAAGCTTGAAGTAACGATCTATTTCCGCAGCCGACACCGGCCGGCGCCAGGCACGGGTGGCGAACCGTTCCAGACAGGCCTTTGCCTCGGTAAGGTCGCCCTCCTTTTGCGGGTACAGATCAGCCCGTCTTTGGCGAGTGGCATCGGAGATAATCGGCCCCTCATACTCCACCTTGTCCACCAATAGCAGCGGAAACACCGGCCGGCCATCATCCATGAGAAGCTTGTAGCCGACGGGCTTTTGTCCACGCAGCTCATCGAGCTTGGCGATTCTCGTGGGCGTGTGGCTGAGCGTGTGGCCGTCATCCAGCTTGCCCGGCACCTCGTTGATGATGCTGTAACCGCCTTTGGCCAGTACCACCTCCATCTCAATAGTAACCGGCTTGCCTTCCGGAGCGATAACGTCCCGCCCCGCCACCGACTGCTTCAGGCTGTTGTTCCTAATGGACAGGCGCGGCATGCGACCCTTAAAAGAAGGCAACGCGCTAAGTGTCACGCGCACTTTGTAAAGGCCTGGCTCGCGAGTGTTGAATCCTCCTTCACCCCGACCTGGAAACAGCAACCAGCGATTCCCTTCCGGAGCCGATTTTTCTCCACGGGTCACGTTAGGCAGCCTTTCGGGGAACGCCTCGGCCAGCACCTTTTCGGCAGCGGCAAAATAACGCATCACGTGCGAGGGTGACAGTGAGAGCATGGAGCCGATGCGGTTGAACCCGTGCCAGCGAGGATCCTCGTTCAGCGCGCCTGGCATTCGCGGATCGAAATGAACACCGAGCAAGTCATAAACTGTATGGGCATACTCGTCGCGGCTAAGCCGATAATGCGCCACCGGCCCGCGCTTGGCCATCCGTTTAGCCCGCCCGGCTTCGATGTTATCAGAAATCCACTCGGCCACCTCGCCTAGCTCGACCGCAGTAGGCTGCCGCTCCTTCTTGGGCGGCATCTGGCCGGAGTTGATCCGAAATAGCACCTCCGCCCACGTCTGCGTCGTGGCCTCTACGCCAAACTCGTGCTTCAATGTATCCAGCCGAAACTCCCCCTTCTGCTTGTCCGCATTGTGACAGCGCAGACAGTAGGTCTTGAAAAAGCCAGCGGGTTCGGCCGCGAACAATCCTGTCACCACAAAAACCCAAATCAGAGTAAAATGGCGGCAAGAAATATTCATGGTTTGTTCCAGAGGGAGATCGCACCAGCGTGGACCATCTGCACCCGGTAAAGTGAGGTGCGCGCTGTAATGAAAAGGGTTTTGTAGTCTTCTCCCCCGAAGCAGACGTTGGCAGCACCCTCCGGCACCTCGATGGTCTCGAGTTTTTTGCCATCGGCATTGTACACGTGCACATTACGGTGTGTGGTGTAGAAGTTGCCTTTCACGTCCACCGCCATGCCGTCACTGCCTTCATTTGTTTGAAAGAGTTTTTTACCAAGCCCGCCCTTTTTGCTGACCGCAAAGCAATGCACGCCTGCAGGCAGTTTATGAAAGCCGGGATCCGGGTGGCGCTTGTGCCCGCCTGTATCCGCGACATACAAGCGTGATCCATCCGGTGAAAATACAATGCCATTGGGCATCGCCAGCTTCTTATACACAACGGTCACTTTGCCAACCTTGGGATCTAGTTTGAAAACCCAGTGGCCGGGAATCTCGTGTGGACCGCTAAGTCCCCAGGGCGGATCAGTAAACCATAGTGTGCCATCGGAGCGAACTGCCACGTCGTTGGGTGAGTTGAAACGCTTCCCCCCAAACTTGTCGGCCAAGACCGTCGTGCTTCCGTTCTTCTCTATACGGATAATGTTCCGACCCTTGTGCTGACAGGAAATGATACGGCCTTGGAGGTCGAGGATGTTGCCATTGGCTTGTTCACTCTTGCGAAATTCAGATAAGCCCCCCTTTTCGCTCCACTGCATGAGCTTGCTGTTTGGAATATCGGAAAAAACGACTTTTTTTTGTTCAGGCAGCCACACTGGACCTTCCGTGAACTTCATCCCTCCCGCAAGTTTTTCAACCTTTGCGCCTGTAGCGACCAAAGAAGCACCTGAAGTAACATCAACCCACCCTATGGCGGCGATAAGAATGATTAGAATACGCTTCATATCATTTTAAATAATTCAATAAATTGGCAGCACCATTTTTTGGCCGTGCTTTTGTTCCTCGATGGAATGGATGCGCTCCTCGGGCGGCATGGAGACAAACTTCCAGCTGTCGGCCTTCACGCGCACGCATGCGCCGGGCGAATAACCCTTTAGCAGTTCCTTGAACCGTAGTGTAATCTGCACGCCGCTGCTGCCGGTGACAGGGTTCTTGATCTCGGCCCATTTTTCCAGCTTACAGAATTTCCGATCACCCCGATGAAACCAGGTGCGCAGCGTCTTCTCCGCGCAAGCCACAGCAATGCGGTCGTTACGCTCACGACTGAGGTCATCAATAATTTCACGGTTCACCTCGAAGAGCTCAATGGTTAGCCGGCCGCCGCCAAAGTCGAAGATTTCCATCTTCTCAATCCAGCCGGGCGTCCAGCGCTGTCGTTGGAAGCGCACGTGCTTTTTGCGCTGCCGCCCGGTGGAGGCCTTCCACGAGGCTTCATCGAGCCAAAGTTCGGTGATGGTGAATTCGCGAACGGTGTTGTAGTGGCCGCCCTGCGCCCAGCCGAGGTTGAAGCGGACGGTGGTTCCCGGTTTGATGTCCTTCCGCTCCACCCAGCGTCGGTCCTGCCACACGCGTGTAGTAGCGAGCAGGTCGAAGGTGTACGGTGTTTTGATGCCCTGCTCCACCAGCTTGCCGGCAGGCTCAAGGTGAATCTTCTCCTTGTCAATCTCCACGCCCTTCACCTTCCATATTTGGCCATGATTGGCGTAATGAGTGAAATCGTCGGCAAGCATCAGAGCGTGGTTTTCCGGCACGATGAGTTTCTTGTAGCCCAACGAATCCGGAATCGGCGGAATGGTGTCCTCCTCGCCCTTGGGCGGCAGGAAAAACCAGCCGTGCATGTGCGTGCCCAACGGCAGGTCGCGCAATGCGGCCCGTGCGCCGTTTTGCCAGATCGTGGCATAAGGCAGCAGCGCGAAGTAATGAATCGGCCCGGCCCAGTAGCGACCGCTTTCACCCCCATCAATTCGAATGCCCCCACGGCGGTTCACCGCGTCCATGTAAACCAGCTCCCCGGAGAGATGCCGCGCCTTCGCCATCGGCGCGAACTTGGCCGGATCGGGAATGAACGGCTTGTCGGCTGCGTAAAGAGGGTTCACGCAGAGATGCAGAGCCGCGGAGAAAATCAATAACCACTTCATAAAATCCCTGCGCCTCAGCATGAGGCTACACAATGTCCGACAAAGTGCCATTGCTGTCACCGAACTTGTCGGTCAGTACGCCCATCTTTTGAGCCATGGTCAGGAGCAGATTACTCATGTGGCCCTTGGTGTTCACCGGATGATGGCAGATTTGATAGTGCTTGCCGGGTTGATCGAGTTGGTAGCCCTTGAAATCAACCTTCTTGTTGTAGTCGACGTGAGTTCCGTGTTTCAGACCGAGCTTGCTGCCACCAGCGAGTACGAGCGGCAAGTTGGCATTACCATGGCTGTGGCCAAACGCCATGCCGCTTCCCCACAGGGCCATAGTGGTGTCCAAGAGCGGCCCCTGCGCGTCCTTGATTTCCGAAAGTCGTCCGATGAAGTAGGCGAACTGCTCAATGTTGAACACATCACTCTTGGTCAAGTCAGCCATCAGCTTGGGATTGCCGTTGTGATGCGAGAGCGAGTGGCGGTCCTGATTCACGCCAATCTCCGGAATAGCCGGGCCCTGGCCTTCGATGCCGTTGCAAAAGGTGGCTACACGTGTCATGTCCGTCTGAAAGGCGAGTAAAACGATGTCATACATCGTGCGAAGGAAATCACCCATTTGTTGCTTGGACACGTTTCGGTTCAGGCGTGACTTTACGCCCGGCTCTACCTCGGGCCGCGGCACATCCAGCCACTTGTCGGCACGTTCGGTGCGCACCTCCACTTCGCGCACAGAGGCAAGGTATTGCTCCAGTCGACCGCGGTCCTCCTGACTCAGTTGCTTGTCCAGCGCCTTGGCCTCACTGAGCACGGCGTCGAGAATGCTTCCTTTGCGATGAAGCCCGCGCCGCTGCTTGGCCGCGCCGCCCTTTGGTTCCTCAAACATATCGCGGAAAACCACGGACGGATTGCCCTGTGCTGGCAATCGGATGCCGTCGGCATTCCACGAAAGCGACGCACCCTGCGTGGTCATTTGCAACGAATGAAAGCGTGTATGCGGCGCCGTGCGCTCGGCCATCAGTTGGTCCACCGAGATAGTGTTGCGATCGGCAGCACCCAGCTTGCCGCCTGTTAGCCAGATCTTGTAGCAATTATGATGATGCCCAAGGCCATGCGGATGATGCAACCCACTGATCGGCGTAATCACGTTACGAAACTTCTCCAGCGGCTTAAGCGTGTGGGAAAACTGATACCCCTTGCCAGTTTCGGTGATCTGCCAATCCAGCGTGTTGACGCCATTGGGAATGTACATGAACACACTTCGCGCTGGCCTCGGAGACTTTCCCGCACCCCGTAACGGAATCATGCTCTCCAACAACGGCAGCGCCATGGTCACTCCAATCCCTCGCAGCGCATGCCGTCGATCCATGAGCCAATCCTGTGTCGTAATCGTGCTCATAATTCTCCTTCAGACGTTCCTTTACGATACTCCTTCAACGCACGCGATAAAACCGGAAGTCCTAAGACAAAATCTCCCCATGAAAGGCCATTCCTGTATTCCCGCCTCTGTTGCTTTATAGGCTTCATTGCTGAGAGAATCCTACCCCACCATCCTGATTCAGAAAAGTTCAGAGGATCATTATCTCAATCCCAATGTTCTCCCCGATTCCCGTGAGAAACACTGAGATTCACTCAAACGAAGAATCCCACACCCCAACATCACTCTAGACATAGGGAGAACATTGGGAGAATTGGGTCTCTCAAGGTTTTCTGGTAGATCGGTGTGATAGCTGTATTTCCCCTGAAAACGGGAGATTCGATGTTCGTTGGGTTCGATTCCCAAAACACTTTTTACACTTTTCCACACTATCCCAATTGGAACCTGTGGGTTCTCATCCATACACCATCGATCTTCCCGGCATTGGAGATTTCATTGAAGATCACCTATTTCCTCAATACACGACTTGTTATCTTCTTGGCAGTAAGTGCAAATCACTTGGGCCTGAAAGCCATAGAGGTTTGAATAGCATAGCCGCAGGTGCAACCTGAACTTGTTTCCGGGATCAACAACAAACCTCCCACTGGGATCATGTGGATCCAACAACCGGGCCTCGACACCTTGTTAACATGAACGACTTTGGGTGTGCTTGTTGTCGTTGTGGCTGGATGAGAACCGCGCCAAAACAAGAGGTTTTTTGAGGCTGAAAAAGTTCCGCAACCGTGGCCGCCCCGCGACCAATTCCAATCCTCTCTTCGTTTGCCTGTATTCAAATCAAAACTCGAGTTGCTGATAAAAAATTCGTTGCCCACCAGGGCTCCATGCTGCACCAATTCGCCATGGCCGCCAGAGGTGTCTTGTTCGCGCGGTTGGAAAATATTTGCCCAAAGTTTTTCCCCAGTCTTGTTATCAAAACAATACATTCCATATTTTATGCTTCCGGATATCAACGAACCATAGACCAGAGTTTTGTCATCTGAAGAAATGGTGTAAAGAGCCTGTTGTAATCCCACCTTGATTGGTTTACGCCATAAAACCTTCATGTCGGAATAATTCAGACCCACCAAATAAGCATTGTTGTTGAGCAGGGCGGGTAACTTGAGGTGTCCTTTGGTCTTGGCAAAATCGTCCAGGATACCTGGCGAGACATTTTCAATAAAAATAATTCGATTGTTGTTGACCGAAATTGTTGGCGTGATGATCACGCCTTTTTTCGGTTTGTAAGTAGATTTTTGTTTTTTTGTTTTGATATCAAAAGAAAAAAGACTCTTGCTGCAAATAAATGCCGTGTTCTGCGAGTAACCTATTTTCCAGGAATTCGCATTCATTTCCCAGCGGGTGGCTCCCCTGGCTGAAACACTTCCTAGGAGCAGTCCTTTGTAGTTGGCGGTGTAGCACCAATCCCCCTCAGAATTTGGTGTCTCGTATTGATGCACCTTTTTTCCCGAACGTGGCTCAATCTCCAAACAATTATTCAGAGAGGCCAGAAAGAGGTGTTTCTCTCCCAAAGTCATGTTCCCCGCGCTCTTGAAAGCCGAGGGCCTCATGGAATTCTTAATGTCGCGTTCCCAAAGCACCGTGCCATTGTAAGAATCTACTGCTGTGAACCAGTTCATGCCAGAGACCACCAAAGTGCCGTCTTTGTAGAGGGGAGCCACCGAACGATTGTGACGGTCCACCATTTTTTCAGGCCCGGGACGACCAAACCACTGGAGCCCCAAATCGGTGCTGGTCACCTTTGAATCTCCACTGCAGGCGGTGTTGCCAATGTCGCCGTAAAAATGGGTCCACTCTCCAACTCCATCTAAAGCTTTGGCTTTGATCACATTACCGTCATGAATGGCATGGCCGTCTGAAGGGTTCATTACTCGTTTGATTTCTGACAGAGCCACAGATTTATCTGCCACTACGATATTAAAGAGATAAGGGCCATAAGGCATGGACTTGGT
>CAZTTU010000120.1:0-8063 GCA_964616045.1 uncultured Verrucomicrobiota bacterium
GTGCAACAAGCGGTGGTGGTGCAACAAGCGGTGGTGGTGCAACAAGCGGTGGTGGTGCAACAAGCGGTGGTGGTGCAACAAGCGGTGGTGGCGGCAAAGCCTTGGGCATGCCTGCAAAGAGCCCGGATCGCAGGTAAGTTATCCTGGAATTTTGTGTCAACAAACCGACGCCCAGGCGGATGTGTGCTGCCGGGTATTCCCAAGGTTGAAGAATGTCGGGTTGTGAAGGGCTTCCCCATCAGTATCACTTTAGTTACTTTCCTTTTTGTGGCCTGTGATCAGCAGGATAGTGCAGGTCCATACACATCAAAAAAATCATTACCGGTTGCCCGTAATTTGCGGCCCGCAAATGAAAAGGAGGCAAAGCGGGCAAAGTTTTTATTCATCAAGGCTCAGGCAGAGGGAGGCAATGCCACCGCGCAAACCCGCACTGCCCATAATTTTGCGGTTGGACGCGGGGTCAAGAAGGATTTCAAGGAGGCTCTTAAATGGTATCGCCGGGCTGCGGCGCAGGGCGATTCCAAGGCCCAGTTCAACCTGGGTTACATGTATTACAATGGCGAGGCCTTGCCACGTGATTATCCCAAGGCCCTGGAATGGTTCGGCAAGGCGGCCAAACAGGGTGACCCAGGGGCACAAGGCAGCCTGGGGTTGATGTATGATAATGGTGAGGGGGTGGCTGAGGATGATGTCGCGGCCCTCAAGTGGTACCGGTTGGCCGCCAATCAGGGGGAGCCGATGGCCCAGTTTAATGTGGGTTGGATGTATGAGAATGGAAATGGCGTGGAGGCGGATCATGCAAAGGCATTGAAATGGTACCTGAAGGCCGCATATGGCGGGCATGGTGAGGCGCCCAATTTCATCGGGATTTTGTATGAGGGAGGCAGGGGTGTCCCCAGGGACGTCATTGCCGCCTATGCTTGGTGGCTTGTCGGGGTGGAATTGGGGGATGAGGCGCCCCAGAACAACCTTGAATTTCTGGAGAAACAATTAACGCCCGATCAACTTGGTGCGGCCAGGGAATTGGCCGGGAAACTCAAGGCACAAATGGCGGCTGATCCAGGGAAATCGGAGGCTAAGTGAAGATCGCGATTCCCATCCTGGCCCGGCCTAATTGTTCATGTAAACCCGGCATTGCGGGGAGGATATCTTGAATTTATCCCTCTCAGCCTGCGTGAGGTTGCGGTTGCCATAAAGGCCAAGCGTCACCAGCTTCTTCAAGCTCCTCAGCGGGCTCAAGGAGACAATTCTATTCTCGCGAAGCTGAAGCCACTCCAGCCCATTCAAGCCTCCCAACGCTGTGAGGTCACTGATCCTGTTTGAATCCAGGCAAAGGAAAATCAACTTTGTCATTCCGGCCAGGGGTGTTACATCCATAACGTGGTTATTCTTGATGGAAAGATCGGTTAACTGTGTCATGCCACCCAGGGGCGAGAGGTCCATGATCCTGTTTGAATCCAGGTGTAGGAGGGTCAGCTTTGTCAACCCGGTTAAGGGCGTGATGTCGGTGATCTGGTTGTCTTGAAGGTGTAGCCACTCCAGGTTCTTCATTTTGGCCAGGGATGTCAGGTTGGGGTTTTGGTTCTCCGTGAGCGCAAGGAACTTGAGGCCGGCCAATCCCTCCAGGGCGCTCAGGTCGGATACCTGGTTTTTCCGCAGGGCAAGGTCCTTCAGGTTCGTCAAACCTGACAGGGGGGCGATGTCAACAAGGCCTTTTTCATCAAGGTCAAGCGTGTCCACCTTGTCCAGGTCTGCCTGGGTGAGTTTGCCCTCGGGTTTATTTATGACATCTCGAATGGCGGCCTCAATGGCGCGGTGATCCTTGTTGTCCGGGTCAAAGAGAGACTGCCCCTCATTTTTTCCGCACCCGATCAGCACCAGCGCCAGCGCAAGAAGCATTGTTTTCATGCAGCAAGGGTAATTATTTTTTGCGGGGAATGTCAAATGTCCAGATGATGGCTTGCCAGTTACATGAGACATAAGCTGCAAAGGGTGCGTTGCTGGCGCGCTTTCCCTGAATGAAAATACCAGTAAAAACCAATTGCTAAACTTGCCCGGCTCAGTCATTTTGCGCCACCGGGCCCGGCGAGACCGGTGCAGGAGACCCAATTATTCCCGAGGACGGATATGTTCATAATTCCCCGCACCGATGAACAGAAAACTCCTGGTGATGAGAGTCCCGGGCGCGGGGAGCGCGGGGAAGATGAAGCCCCTGAGCCAAAGGGGCCCCCATTACCCAAATCCCCGACCGCCAGTTGGATCAACCTGCTGGGCCTTTTCTGCTGCATATGCGCGGTCTGGTGGATTCGCGACCATGGACAGTCGCTTTCCTCAGTGTTGTCGACATCGATTGTTCTCGGTGCCCTGGCTTTGCCCATTTTGATTCTTGAATTACTGATTCTACGCACCTACCGCAATCCATCCACCGGCATCGACTTCGATCGCCCCGCCGACAAGAACCTGCCGAGGGCAGTCATAAAATACCTTGGGTTTGTCGCAACCATCGGGCTGGTTCTGTGTGTTTACTGGGTGTTTCCTGAATACCAAGGAACATTTTTTGATCCTTACTACACAATGATTAGAGTCGGTATTCCGCTGCTGTTAATTGTGGCACTGCCCTATTTCCTTATCATTGATCGCTACATGGCGGAACCCAGAGATGGCTACTGGCACGTTGGGCAGTTGCTCTTCTGCAGATGGCGGGCGGTTGATTGGAACATTCTCTGGCAGCACACCCTGGGCTGGGTTGTTAAACTTTTCTTTTTGCCCCTGATGTTCCTTTGGCTGGCTGGCAATGTTGAATCCCTGCGTTTTAATGATCTGAGTGAGGTCTGGGATAGCTTTAGCGGAAGCTATGATTTCCTTATCCTGGTCCTCTATAGCGTGGATCTCGTGTTTGGTTGTGTGGGTTATCTCTTGACCATCAGGCTGTTTGATACCCACATACGTTCAACTGAACCATCGGTTTTGGGCTGGGTTGTTGCTATCGGGTGCTACAGCCCGTTCTCAGAACTTATTTTTGGCAACTATTTGGTCTATCAGGATGGCCGGGAATGGTGGGGTTGGTGGGCGGATAATCCGATGATGTACAAGGCTTGGGGAACGATGATTCTGTTTCTGGTTTTTGTCTATACGTGGGCCACGTTTCAGTTTGGGCTGCGTTTTTCCAACCTGACCCATCGCGGTATTTTGACCAATGGCCCCTACCGGTTCACCAAGCACCCCGCATATGTGTGTAAGAACCTGAGCTGGTGGCTTATTTCGATGCCCTTTTTGTCGACGGCAGGGTGGAGCGAGGCGCTCCGCCAGGTCCTGCTCCTTTTGGGTGTCAACCTGATTTACCTGTTGCGGGCCCGGACTGAGGAGCGTCATTTGTCCAGCGATCCAGATTATGTTCAGTATGGCAAAGCCATGGATGAAAGAAGCATCTTTTCGTGGCTTGGAAGGCTAATCCCCATTTTCCGTTATCGGACAGGACGACTCTTCAATAAGACGGATTAAGATCGGTCGAATATGGGGGCGGTCCTGCTTCACTTGTAGCGGAGGATTCCTGGCTTTTCGATGTTATTCACTGTGCGTGGGCAACTTGCGGTTGGAATTATTCACCGCCAGTTCACACTCTTTTCAAGGAGGTGAGGGGAATATCGGCCTACGTTTGGGTTGATTCCATTCGATTTGATCACTCGTACATTGGCCATCGCGCAATTTAAGCGTTGGCTGCAGGGTATGGCTGCCGCATTGGTGTTGGTGGGTGGGCTATACCCCGCGTGTGCATTTGTGCTCATGGGTCCGCCGAATCCCGGCGAAGCCTCTCCGTCTTCCGGCTTGAATTTCAATTACACCGATGACTTCGGTGGTCCCAAGGATCTTCGCCGTTTCTTCCGCTGGAACATGCCGGATTTAACCTACTCCTTTGATGCCAGCTTCGTGAATTATTTTGGGTTGGATGGTATGGAGGCGGTCCAAGGCGCCTTTGGTGTGGTAAACGATTTTTTTCACAATGAAGACTACAGCGGCATGAGCCGGCTGGATTTTGCAAAGCACGGCTTTGCCGGCAACTACGCCACACACTGGGAGAACACCACGGCGAAAAATGCCCAGGTGATTGATCTTAAGTCACTGACGCTTGGCATGCTGCTCAATCAACTGGGCCTGGGTAATCCGCATCGACACGCATTCACAATCATTGACGCAACCTCCAATGTGGTGAATTCACAGGTGATCTTCAGCGCAACCCTGCGTAACTACGATCCGGTTAACCTGGAGGAGACCGATCTCATCAACGGGGTTGGATATAGTTATCGCCTTATTCATGACGCAACCAACGTCACCGCAGGCGGTTCGCTAAGCGGAGTGAGCACTGCTGACATGGAGGAATTTACGACCGACACCAGCGCCTCCGCCTGGTCCGCCGTGGCGGGCATTGCGGACGCCTTCTATGGCAACACAGCGCTCTATTGGACGGACATGCCGTCGCGTTATGGTTTTGGGGTGTATTACGATGGGGCCAATGCCATGGGCGGCCACCTTGAACCCCGGCACGCGTTAACCTATGACGATGCCGGGGGGCTCAGGTATCTTTACCGAACCAACACCTACGCGTATGAGGACCTTGACCTTAGTGTGACACTGGTTGAGCCCGCGCAGTTCCTGAACGCGGTGGACGCGAAACATTTCGCCACGCCGAGCGGGCGAATGTTTCCCGTCTTCCCCCGGGGGTCCACGCCGGGCGGTTCTGTGCCCTTTGAGTTTCCGCTGATCGGTCGGCTTCGAGGCATGCCGATCATTGGCTTTGGAGGAACATCGGCCTCCAACGTGGTGTTGGTCGCACAAGGGCTCCGGGGCGGGATTGACCGTATCCAGTTTCATCACCGCCCCTTTGATTCGCTCTTGGGAAGACTTTTTACCGAGACAAATATTATCTGGACGGATACCTTTATCAGCACCAATGCCAATAATGTCGGTGGACTCAGCCAGACCGAACCAGGTGCCAGCGCATTTCTCCTCCCTTCCACCTTTCAGTTTTTTACCCAGAAGATCGGGCGAACAGTAACCATCCCGGATATCCTGTTGCTTGCCGATGATCTGCCTCTGTCATCCGATGGAGTCCCAATCGCCTTTGACCGCACCACGACCAATGGCTGGTCCAACAACGCCGCCCTGCAGCCAGGCTACGTTGCCTTGGCCTCTCATACCAACAAAGTCGGCCCCGGCAACATATTTTTGCCTCCAACAACATCCATCATCTGGAGTTTTGCCCGGTTTACGGACGACTTCGAGATGATCTGGAGCGGGGAGACCAGTGTGGTGGGCAACCAGGATGAGCTGCCCTCGCTTTGGGGCTGGATCAAGGGTCCGGGACCAAATGATGTCATTACCTTCCCGCAGGAGAGGACTCAATGGCTGGTTGAGAACTCTGTCATACCGAATGCCGCGCCGCCGACCATTACTCTGGTCAGTGACGATGGCGGCGAAAACCCAATGCATGCGCAGACCCTGACGCGAACTGAGGAAACGCTCACCTTAATTGGGGATGAACTGGCCAGCGTCACTGCCATTGAAATCATGACCGGCGATCTGGTTGTGCAGACCATCATGCCTGCGGCGAAGTATGTGGTCTCCAATCAACGCATTGATATTCCCGCCGGCATCATTAGTGACGCAGGTGAGGGGGGTGAGCAAACCGTACGTGTATGGAATAGTGTCGGAGCCAGCGAAGTGGGCCCGCAGAAGTTTAAGATAGAGCCAGGCAGGCCTGTGATTACCGGCACTGACTATGACAACACTGTCTTTGATCGTGCCCAGTCAATTGCGATCCAGGGTCATGGCTTCAAGAGCAGGACCGCCGGCGAGACCCGGCTGGCCTATTTCCGGGTTGATGATGCTGTGGGTGCCGCGGTGGATGACAATGGCACCGGCATCGGTGCCGGTGCCAATGGCCTGCCTCGCGCCGCCACCTTCGAGATTATTTCCGACACCCTGGCCGTGTTGCCCATCAACTCAATACAGGCCGCGGCCGATGGTTCCAACCGGCGGTTGCGGGTGGCCCGCAGGACGATGGTCAATGCGGCGGATGTGGGCAGCGTGCTGAGTCCGGGCACCAACCCGACGTTTACTGCCATCACCACGAAGCCCGTTATCAGCACCGTTTGGCAGATGAAAGCGGACAACAACTGGGAGGACGCGCTGGTGGTCGGCATGTTCAAGCGCGATCGGCCGGTGGAAATCAACGGCACTGCCCTGAACACCGCCACCGTCATTGAGGTCATTAAGGAAGACGGTGGCTCGTTCGCTAATCCCGTGTTCATCCAGTTGCCCAATGCGGGAGTCAACGTGGAGGAAAACGGCACCCGCATTGTTATGAGCGCTGATGTCATCCCATATTCAGACGCTGACACCAACAGCACCGTCAAGCGTGCCTTCAAGATCTATAATGCGGTGGGCAACACAAATCTCAATGTGTCACAGATGTTTGTGGTAAATACACAGCCGCTATTTGACGCTGTCGGCGCGTTTTCCAGCGCCGGATATTTCAATCGCGACAAGGTTGTGGGTGACGACATCAATATTTCAGGGAGTGGACTTAAGGCCGTATCCCAAATTATTTTCACTGATGCCAACGATACCTCGAAAAATCGGCTAATTGTCGATCTGCCGGCGCCGGGAGTCACCGTGACCGATAACCAGATCACCATCGACACTCAAACCTATCAGGTTGACGGTGCGGCGGACACAAATGTTAATTCCAGTCGTCGGGTGATCAAGCTTACCAGCGCTAGGGATGATGCGATTTTATCGGTTACCCAGGGTTTCTATGTGGGAAGGGTGCCTTCAATCACAACCTTGGGGGGCGTAGGTGCTGAGGGCAACTACACTCGGGATATGGAAGTGCTTACCGTTACGGGCACTGGTTTCGGACACGTCACCCAGCTTGAGGTAGTGGATGCCAACGGAAACTCGATCGCCGGCGTTGTTGGACTTGTGAGTGGTGGTGGTGGTGCCGGAACAGGCTTGAATATTCATGGGGAAACTTCACTGAGTGTGGATGCCAACGCGTCGGGTTGGGTGAACGTGGCGCATCTTTTGGACACGGTTACTGATCGGAATCGGCGAGTCAAGGTGACCACTCCGTTTGGAGTGACGACGAGCAACTCGACTGCCGGCGTGGGCGCTTTTACCGTGTCGGCTGTTCCGGAGTTAATGAACTCCGTTCAGGCAACCTTTGCAGGAGGTGGCTACACTGCGGATGATCCGGCGGATGCCAATGATATCAACGGCACCTATGACAGGAGTGAGGGAGACCTGTACATCAACGGCAAAAACTTTCGCGGGGTAAGAACGATAGCCTTTTATAGCGGGGCTGGTGTGAATGATGGCAACTTCACCATTGATCCAAACAATCCTCCAACCGGCATCACTGTAAACACCCTGGGTACACTGATCGTGGTGGATGATGGTGTCATTCCAGCGGGCTGGATCGATTCTGAAGACTCCAATGGCACGGTTGGCTTGGTTAGTGTGGCGGGTGTCGAGGTCAACTCAACAACCCCCATCCAGGTGCAGCCTTAGTCAATTCCCGCTCTCCAGCCAGGCCAGTAGATCCAGAATTTCCTCCCGACTCAAGAGGTTGAGTAGCCCCGGAGGCATCAATGAAATCTCCGAGTGGCTGCGTTGGGCTATATCCATCTTGGGTATCTTGGTGATCTTGTCCGGGTACAGTGGATTCTCGGCTAGTTGCAGGGTGGAGACGCGGTAGTCCAGATTGGGAATAATCTGTCCGGCCAATTGGCTGCCATCCTTCAACTTCAACACACTGGTCTGGTAGTTCTCCGCAATGGTCCTGGAGGGTTCAAGGATTTCACCCAATAGGTCGCGCCGGCCAAATCGGCTGGCCACCTGTGTGAGGTCCGGCCCAATGGGATACCCCTCGCGCCCGTGCCGATGGCAGCGGTTGCACATGGCAACCGAGAACATTTTTTTCCCATTGGCCAGGTCACGCTTGGTGGCGTCAAAATCCAGCGCATCCTCAAAATCCTCCATCTTCCATTGCTTCACCAGCTTGC
>CAZTTU010000121.1:0-7921 GCA_964616045.1 uncultured Verrucomicrobiota bacterium
TGGGTGGCATGGGCGGCGGCATGAGTTCAATGATGGGCGGTCGAGGCATGATGGGTGGTATGAGCGGCGGCATGGGAGGTATGAGCGGCGGCATGGGAGGTATGAGCGGCGGCATGGGAGGTATGGGCGGCGGCATGGGAGGTATGGGCGGGGGAGGCATGATGTTTAATTTACTTGGAGCCAGCCCAAACTTCAGCTTGGCGGTTGAGGCCTACACGCGTTTGTTGCGTACCGACATTCGTCAAAACCCCACGGCCACACCTGTGGCCCGGCAGCCGGAGGCACCCATCCAAGCACCGGCCAATCCAGCGATTCCGTTGCCACGGTTTAATGGGCAACGCCAGAACTTGCGTGGTGGCCGTTCTCCTAATTAAGCCTTTTCCCTGCTAATCCATTGCCTTGGGTAGATGCTGAGCGTCAACTGTTCATCCCAAAGGGCACACGTCCCCTTGATCAATCCTGTGTTGACAGCGCCCGCATCAGTGACGACGGAGGTTGAGTCGGTGCTCGAGGCGTTGTTTCTGGTTGTAGTCCAGTTCGGGAAGATCCTTCAGGGTTGGCGATTCGGTTTCATTGAGCACACTCGCGGCGTTCTCCTTTAATTGCAGCCAGCGAGTCCACTCCAGATCTGGCGAGTGGGCGATGCGACGGAGCAGGCTGCGCCACTCGATGATTAACCGGTCGATGTCCCCCTCCTCGGCGACAGTGCCGACCCACTCGTGTTTGCACGAGGGGTTGGCGTGGATGCTCTGGACAATCTGCTCGGCACCGGCGCCGTATTCATAGGGCATGCCGGCCTCCAGGTAGCCGTTAACGGTCTGGCGTCCGTAGGTTTGTGCGCAAACAAAAGCCAGGCGGCCTTCCCAGCGATATTCATCTCCGGCAAACCGATAGCCGGCCTTCAGGTTGGCAAGGTCATAAATGAGTTCATCGATGGGGTAGCCTTCGTCCTCCAGGGCGGCGGCGATTGCGAGGCCGTCGCCCTGTGTGAAATAGGACACGATCCGGCCGCGGCGCGTGGGAGTGCCCGCAGATTCAATGAGGCCCATCCTGAGCCAGACCAGCGCGGTACCGGTGGACTTGGATAATTTTCGGCATTCACAAGCGAGATCACACTGGGCGCAGTCATGATTGGGAATCTCGCGGGTGGGCACCTTTAATAGCGGTACACCCGTTTCGTCAATAATTGCGTTTACAGGCAGGTTGCTCAAGTCAAGGTGCGCGATCAGCTTGCCGGGCTTGCGGACAAAGCGGATAACCGGCGTTCCGCGCTCTGCCAGCTTGTGCTTGAAACGGGCCAGGAGTTTGTTGCGCCAGAATTCCGGCTTGATCACACGTCCACGTGAGTTAAGCAGCCGGCGTACCCAGCGGGACAACTCGAGTCGGCCATTCTTTAAACGGTCAGCGACAATAGCGGCACGGCCATATTCCACAGGTTCCTGTCCGTGCGGGGAAACAATGGTAGTTGCTCCCTTGCCAAATGTGCGGGCGATGGACTCGAGGTTAAGTGCGGGGCGCAGCTGGGGGGCCTGATCCTTTGATTTCTGGTCGGCCATCACTCGTGCCTCGCCCAGGGGCACCGGGACACGCTCAGGCATGGGCTGCCAGTGACCGCGGCTATTGAGAAACTCCCGCGCCTTGGTTTGCACGCGGCGCGCCCGCTCGGTGTCCGTCCTCAAGCCGCAGGGTACATCGGTATGCTTGATGGAAAACTCTATGCCCAGCGTGATGGGGCGGGTGGTAAAAAGGCGCTCCTGCACGCGGACAGCAGCAGCAAAAGGTTCCTCCCCGGCATCAGCGGCGGCCGCCATGATGCCGAGCAGCGCTCCCCAGTCGACAAGGCCACTGCGGGTGAGTGTGGCAGGATGGGCGTCGCGCAGCCCGATTTCGTTGGCGCTTAGGAGAACATAACCCACCTCGTCCAGCCCCCGTCGGCCCGCTCGGCCAAACATCTGTAGAATTTCATCACTACGGATCATCTGTTCGCGACCGCCGCGGTTGTAGCTATCCGCGGCCAATGCGCAGGTGCGCAGGCTAAAATTGATGCCGGCGGCAAGGCCCATTGTGGAGACAACCACACGTAACTGCCCGGCCTTGGCCAGCGGCTCAATAACGCCCGCCCGCGCGCCATAGGGGAGTCCACTGTGATGGTAGGCAATGCGTGACTTTAGCATGCGCGCCAGTGGAGCAGAGAGAAGTCGACGTTGCTCGGGCGTCAGTTGGAGTGGATCGGGAGTGGGCAGATAACGAGCAATTCGGGTGGCGAGTTTTTCGGCGCCGGATCGCCGCGGCACAAAGATGAGGAGTGGGCCCAGATCATCGGCCAGCGCCTTGGCGACCAGGCTAGGCCAGTAGCCCCGGATTTCCTTGGGTACCCGGTAATTCAGTTCTGCAGGATGCACTTCCTCCAGCGGCACCGGGCGCACGTCGTGCTTAATCACCACCGCGTCGCGCCCGATCCGTTTGAGCCACTTGGCAACGTGGTCGGGATTAGCGACGCTGCCGGAGAGAAGCAGTAGCTGCGTCTTTGGGGGAGCCAGGGCGATGGCGACCTCGTAGTTGAGGCCGCGGTCCATGTCTCCGATCATCTGGTACTCATCGATAATCAGGAGATCCGGGCCGTCGCCGGCAATAAGTCGGTTTTTCTGGGTCTCCAGTGTGGCGGTGAGAATGGGTGCGTTGAGATTTTCTGCAAGGTCACCGGTGGCGATGCCAACATCCCAGCCGCGTGTGCGCCACTCAGAGAGCTTGTCATTGGCCAGCGCGCGGGTCGGCACGGTATACACTGCGCGGCCCTTGGGTTTGCCGTGGTTGGCCCACATCTCAAAAATCAGCGTTTTCCCCGCGCCCGTTGGCGCGTGGACGATGACATCCTGCCCGCGTTGCAACGCCGCCACGGCCTCCTGTTGCCAGAGATCAGGAACAACGACCTGATCGAGCATCGAGAACGCATCCGAATTGGCGGCGGGATCTGGCACGGCGGGAGAATGCGTCGCCTGTCCATTTTTTCCGATGCAAAATTTTTATCAGGACCATGCCCATTAACTTCTAATCCGCGGCCAAAATTCGCGCCACACTGAACGGGTAACAAAAAACAATCCTCCTTCGTGAGTGCTCAGGTAGTGAAAACTCTATCTTTTGGCCTCAATCAACGCTAACATCTACTGCTTGCCGTGAAGGCATGGGAGTTATATGGTCACACACAGGTTCAACTCGCCATGAGTTTAGGTGTATGCCCAGATTGCGAACGCAAGATTTCTTTGAGGGCTGATTCTTGCCCACATTGTGGTTGTCCGAATCCGTTTAAGGAGAAGCCTTCCCCCCCTTCTTTTTGGTCATCCAAACTTCCCAAATTATTTGGCATCGACCTGCGCTCGCTGGCTTTGTTTCGCGTCGCAATTGCTTTGGTTCTGCTTTACGACTTAGCGGGTCGCGTTGTCGATGTGCGCGCATTCTATAGCGACGAGGGAATTGTAACTGTCGCACAACAGCAGAACGTATGTCTCCCGTGGGTTTGGTCGCTGAATTTTCTCAATGGATCAGTTGGTTTTCAGACGGCCATTTTTGTCGTCGCGTTTATTTTTGCCACGTCGTTACTGGTTGGTTTTGCCACACGCTGGGCGACTGTCGGCTGCTGGGTTCTGGCAGTATCGATCCATGTCCGCGGCTCCAACTCACTGGTTAATGGCGGGGATATTCTGTTAACTTCAATGCTATTCTGGGCCATGTTCCTGCCATTGGGCAGGCAATGGTCGCTTGACTCTGCTTTATGGAGAGGCAAGTCGGCAACGCGGGAACCGGTTGTGTCGATTGCCTCGGCCGCAATTTTGATTCAAGTCTTTTTTATGTATTTTTTTACGGGTATATGGAAGACAAATGACCTTTGGTATAGTGGGCAAGCCTTGGATAAAGCTCTTTCATACGATCTTTATGTAAAACCTCTGGGCGGATATTTGCTCAATTACGCGGGACTACTAAAGTTCCTGACTTATGGTATGTTGATCTTGGAGCTTGTTGGGCCTTTCCTGCTGTTTTCGCCGTGGAAAACAGTTCATTTTCGGATGGTTTTGTGGGCAGTCTTTATGTCCCTACATATTGGCATTGAGATGACAATGACCGTGGAGCTTTTCTCGTTCATGAGCATGGCTGCTTTGACGTTGTTTCTCCCTGTACAATTCTGGAATTGGATATTGCGACGAAAAGGAAAAGGCCCTGATGAGACTTTACTGCAGGCAGTTAATATTAATGAAGAACATATATCTCAATGTACAGAAAAGGAATCTCAAGAAGCCGGCGAGAAAGAAAAGGCTCAAGATGGAGTGTTAACCCGCTTGTATGAAAATTACGGCGGAATACTAATCCGCCTGCGAAACGGATTTGTCGGGTTCATGCTTGTGTTTGTCCTACTGTGGAACATCAACAGTGTGTTTAGAGTAATATCCCGTCATACCGGCCAATCGCGGTCAGTGTTTGGATCCGGAGCTAATCAAGTGATACTTCGTTTTGCAAACCTCACTTCAATGAATCAAGTATGGTTCATGTTTGATGAGCCAAGCGGGATCGATACCTGGTATGTAGCCGAGGCGCAACTTCGAGACGGTTCGCGAGTCGACGTGCTTAAAGCCGGTGCGCCCATCAATGAGAATAAACCTGACCGACTTTATGCCAGCTTCCGAAATCATCGCTGGAAAATGATTTTCACCAGACTGAGCCCGCAAGGCATGTTCACAGGCTATGGCGCCGTATATCGTGATGGATTGGTGGATTATTTGCGTCGAGAGTGGGATGAACAGCATGAATCCGATAGACAAATTGTCGTCTTAAATCTGCTTCGCTATACTGAAATTCGGCCGCCCGGGATCGACGAATACCCTGTCACAATGGCCAGCAGCGGCAAGATTGGGAGTGGCAATTATTTTCGGAACGGTATGCGGCAAGGCTTTTGGGCCCTTCGGGATGAACATGGCAACAAAGCTGAGGGAAATTACGCCGATGGAATGCGGCAAGGCCTTTGGACGCAATGGTATCCTGATGGGCACAAGAGCTCCGAAGGCACATTCATTAATGATCTGGAAAACGGCCATTTTATACATTGGGCACCGGACGGACGCAAAATACGAGAAGGCCCTTACCGGCACGGCGTATATTACGGTGAGTGAAATTTTGGATCGGCAACGGAAAGCCGTTGTAATATATATACAAAGATGGACTGCTGATTGAATGATCGAGTAAAAGGACCTCACTGAGGACACGTCGGCCAAAAAACAGGAGAAGAACTGACCAACGAATCCCCTCCTGCATCCTCACAGCACGCCTCTCATGGCAACCCCAGAAGGCACCATCTTTAGCCAGTTGATCGAGCCTGGGCGTCTTGGTTCTTTTTTTTCCCGTAAACAAGCCAAATCCGCATAACCCTGATCATCAGTAAAGATGATGAGGATATTGGGCTTTAAAGGTTCATCAGCTGCATGGATAGATATGACGAGGGAAACTATTAGTGTTGTAAGAGTGATTTTCATTTCTTCTCCTGTTTTTCCTTTATACGCCCTTCAATTATTACAAGTAGCTCCTCAGCCAAAACATTGGCCTCAGCAATTTGAGTGGGGGTCACTTTTTTGGCATATCCTTCGTATGTTGCTTTTGCCCATGCGTTGCCTTTAATTTCACCAACTTTAGCCCACGCGAGACCGCGGATTTTGTCTTTCATAATCCCTTCTCCGCTCCAATACAAACTTCCCAAATCGCGAAATGCCCGCGTCATCCCATTTTCCCCAGCCTTCTGAAGCCACTTCACTCCTTCCTCGACATCTTGTTCAACATTCGAACCAAACCCATACATAATCCCCAACGTTAATTGTGCCGTTGGTTCATTTTTCACAGCCGCCTTTCTATACCAACCGATGGCTTTCTTCTTGTCTTGAGCAACCCCAAATCCACCAGAGTAGCAGTCTCCTAGGTTTGTATGTGCTAAAACATTGCCCTTAGCCGAAAGTGCTTTTGCCTTTTCAAAGAAACGCCTCTCGAATTCCTTTACTTCTTTCTCAGCTTTAGTAAATTGACTAGGCGTGAGCTGTATTGCCAGCACAGGAAATGCAGCCTTGGCCTTTCCTCGAAGATCATAAAAATAAAATCCACTTTCAGCCGTGATCTTTAACCACACATAAGCCATGGCCTTGTCCACTTTAACTCCTTGACCATCATAATATGCCAAGAAGAGCGCGTTTTGAGCCAACGAATACCTTTGCTCTGCTGCTTTTAGAAACCAATCTACAGCCTGTTTCTGTGCTTTTTTCCGAATTTCTATATCATCGATTTTCGAACTAAACTTCTGTAGCATAAGACCAAACTCATACTGTGCATTGGGATCCCCCTTTTCCGCCAACGCCAGTAACGCCTCAAAATCCTTCGGCTGCGACTTGTCTGTTTCCGCCGCCTTTAATGGCACACAAAAACAAATCGCTAAAATGCTAAAGATTATTTTCATTTTCGTTCTCTTTTTGTTGGCGGCAGGGCCTTGAGGTAAGGTGGGAGCCAATCGGGGGGATTCGCATTCTCATCCTTGCCAAACACCAACAGTGGCTGCTCAATCTCCCTTGTTATATTCTTGTGCGTTTCCGGGGCGCGTCGCTCTGCGACGAGGTGGATCAGCCGCTGGTGCAGTGCCTTATAAACCTCTGGATGAGCATCGGCAATATCCGTCGTCTCAGCAGGATCCTTTTCGATGTTGAACAAGGCTTCGCCCACCAGTTTATAACTACCTCTTCGGATTGACATTACGCCTGTATCGGCATTCTCACCCGGCAGTGCGTGCACGACTTCCGACCGCAGAGACGCTTCACCCACCGTGATAGTTTTCCACATATCGACTCCGTCAATCGGGAGCTTCTGTTTCAGAGAGCCGCCTCCAATGCCCAGAAGCGTAGGGTAAAGGTCAACCACGTGCATTATTCCATCCACGCTTTGGTTCGCCCGAATCTTTCCCGGCCAGTGGAAAATACAGGGAACTCGAACACCTCCTTCAAGGGTGTCGCCCTTACCGCCGCGAAACGGCGGGTTGCTTTTTCTTCCGCCATTGTCGTTGAAGAAAACAAGCAATGTGTTGTCAAGAACCCCCCTTTCCTCGAGTGCGGTGATCATTGTTCCAACCGCTTGATCCATGGATTCGAGCATGGCATATTTTTTGGCATCAAACTCCTTCTTTGAAGGGGATTGTTTGCCGGGGCGTTGCTCTATGAGTGTGCGATATTTCTTCAGTAGCTCAGGTGGCGCTTCATCTGGACCATGGACAGCGTTGAAAGGGACGTAGGCAAAAAATGGTTTATCGAAATTGTGTGCTTTGACTACCTTTGCAAACTCTCGGCCGATCAGTTCCGTGGAGTACCCGTCTTCAAGGAGGACCTGTTCGTTGCGATGCCAGTCATAGTAACGCTCTCGGCATTTTGTGTAATAGCCAATAAGTGCGCCATACAGGCCGTATTGGTAGTCAAATCCACGCTGCATTGGCAGGTGACGTTTATACCAGTTGCCTAAATGCCATTTACCGATGATGGCTGTAAAATAGCCCGCTCCTTGAAGTGCCTCTGCCAAGGTACGTTCATCCGTCAGCATTCCGGCAACGTCGTTGCCATGGGAACGTTCTTCCATGCCGTTTCGAAACGGATACCGCCCTGTAAGAAATGCCGCTCGAGTTGGCGAACAGACGGCATGGACGTAAAACTGAGTCATCCGAGTTCCTTTTCGGGCGAGCCGATCAAGGTTGGGAGTGAAAACCGGACCGCCGTTAAACCCAGGATGATGCCAATGCATATCATCGGCCAAGATCACAACGATGTTTGGCTTTTGAATTTCAGCGCTTGCGGATAAGCACCCAGCCACGGTGAGAAGGCTGAGTAGTTTCAAGGATTTCATTTATGTGATGTTC
>CAZTTU010000122.1:0-7904 GCA_964616045.1 uncultured Verrucomicrobiota bacterium
TCAAGCTATGGGAATTTAAAACGGGAGGTTGGGTGTCCTCCTCCCCCGCCATCGGACCAGATGGCACGGTTTACGTCGGGTCAACGGACAACAAGCTCTATGCCATCAATGGCAAGACTGGGATCAAACTATGGGAATTTGAACCGGGAAGAGGTGTGTACTCCTCCCCCGCCATCGGATCTGATGGCACGGTGTACGTCGGGTCATATGACAAAAAGCTCTACGCCATCAATGGCAAGACCGGGGTCAAGCTATGGGAATTTGAAACGGGAGATTATGTGCTCTCCTCCCCCGCCATCGGCTCTGCTGGCACGGTTTACGTTGGGTCAGATGACAAAAAGCTCTATGCCCTCAAGACCGAGAGCCTTGGCCCAGCCAAAAGCCCGTGGCCCATGCGCGGCCAGAATGCCCAACACACAGGTCGTGCCACAGCAGTAGCTGAACTACCCGTTGTAAAGACCGAGCCAATAGCGGAAGCCCGAAAATCCGGCACCGTCCTCTGGGAATTTGAAACGGAAGGCGCTGTTTACTCCTCTCCGGCCATCGGAACCGATGGCACCGTGTACATTGCGTCTGCAACAAGTGGGCGGGGAAGGCCGACCATTTTTGCACTGGATGGAAAAACCGGAGTCAAAAGATGGGAAGTTGCTAAATCCGGAATCGTGGCAAAGAATTCAATTTCGATTGGGAAAGGAGGGGTAGTTTACTTAACCACCATTTCCCAAGTATTGTCCTTTGATGGGCAAACCGGAAAGGCCGGCTGGTCCAGGGCCGGGGTGGGCGATACCACCCCGACATTCGGGGCAGATGGCACCCTCTATACCGTGAGCGGCAGGGCAAGCCGGAGAGTCCATGCCTTGGATGTCACAAAATTAAAGAAAGGGCGCTTGAGCCAAATCCAGAAGTGGTATTCCAGTATCGCCGGCACATTTTTCATCGGGGCAGGGTCACTCTACAAGGTAAGTTCCTTGCCGGTGATTGGATCGGATGGCACTCTCTTCATTGGGGAGGAAGGCGGAATGGTCTTTGCGTTGGATGGCAAGACCGGTGTAAAAAAATGGGAGTTCGATGCTGGAGGTCCCATTTGGTCATCTGCCGCAATTGGATCCGATGGTATGGTTTACATTGGGTCCGCCACAAAAAAAATGGATGGGGACAGGGCCGGGATCGATGGGGAACGGGGCAAGGTTTACGCGCTGAACCCTGCGACCGGGGAAAAGAAGTGGGAAGCAGCAACCGGTGGCCCTGTGGTGTCCTCTCCCGCGATCGGGGCGGATGGCTCAGTTTACGTTGGTTCGGACGACAAGAAAGTCTACGCCTTGGACGGCAAAACCGGGGCCAAGAAATGGGAATTTGAAACGGGCGGCTGGGTGCACTCCTCCCCTGCCATCGGTTCTGATGGCACCGTGTACGTAGGATCATGGGACAAAAAGATCTACGCCTTGGATGGAAAAAGCGGGGCCAAGAAATGGGAATTTGTAACCGGCGGCAGGGTCTTGTCTTCACCCACAATCGGCCCGGAAGGCACGCTATACATCGGATCCTTGGACAAGAAGATTTATGCCATTCAGACCTCCAGCCAAGGTCTTGCCAAGAGTCCGTGGCCCATGCGCGGCCAAAACCCCCAACACACCGGCCGCGCCACAAATGAAGAAGATGAACCGGCAGTTCCGGATGCGCTGGCTGAATTAAAGCGGGCGGCACAAACCGGATATGCAGGCGCGCAATATCAATTGGGACGCAAATATCTGCTGGGAGAAGATGGGCTAAAGAAAAATCCTGAGCTTGCCGGCAACTGGCTCCTTAAGGCGGCAACCCAAGGCAATGGTTCCGCTCAATATTATTTGGCCGGCATGTTCTTAAACGGCAGGGATCGTCCCAAGGATCTTCAACAGGCGACACACTGGGCGAGGCTCGCCGTCCAAGCCAGCCCGAATCAGGCCCAATTCAAGACGCTGTTGGATAGAATTTTAGAGCAGGCAACACCGGCACAGGTCAGGCAGGCAGAGGCATCGGTAGCCGCCTTCAAGCCAACACTGGAAATTACCTTTGCGAAGCTCAAGGAGTTGGCAGCAGGCGGTGACCCGAGGGCACAAACTGTGTTGGGTTATAAATATATCATGGCTCAGGACGGGCTGGAAAAAGACCCGGGCATGGCGGGAAAGTGGTGGTTGCGCGCCGCCCGGCAGGGGTGGCCCATGGCACAGAACAATCTATCGGTTCTGTTCTCCAGTGGCCGTGCCCTTCCCAAGGATCTGGTTCAGGCTTACTACTGGGCAAGCCTGGCAGATAAAGGCGGGATCAAGCGCGCCAAGCAAACGCTGACAAAGATTCGCGGGGAGGCAACCCCCGCGCAAATCGAGCAGGCCAAGGCACAGATCAATGCTTTCAAGCCCGTGCCGGAAAAAAATGAAGGCGTTGAAGAATCGGCAACCGAGCCAACCAATCCCGATCTCACCGCGCCTGCCAAGAAATTCTAGGTCCATATTTTCAGCTTGGGGAAACTGTGTCCTTGCAAATTGGCCCCGAGAAATGGGAGGATATTTCCAGTGAAGACAGACCCTCGGTTCAGCCGGGATGCAGGTTGTGAGGTGTTCACCGGCAATGAGTTGCTGGTGAAAGGCTGCTTGGAGACGGAAGGAGGCACTCACCTTTGGACTGGTTATCCCGGCTCGCCGGTTTCAGCATTTTTTGATGTCGCACGTGGATTGCGCGGCCTGTTGAAGGAGCATGGCATTCACGCCGCCATCGCCAACAACGAGGCGCTCGGCGCGGCGATGGTCAATGGCTCGCAAATGCACGGTTTGCGGGCGATCACGGTGCAAAAGAGTGTTGGCGCGCATGTGGCTTCTGACGCCCTGGCACTGGGCAACCTGGTGGGCGCGCATCCCGAGGGCGGCGCAGTGATTGTGCTGGGCGATGATCCTTGGAGCGATTCCACGCAGGTAGCGGCCGATTCACGGTTCCTTTGCAAGCATCTGATGATGCCGGTGCTGGAGCCGAGCGACGCGCAGGAACTGAAGGACTGGATCGATCTTGCATTCAAACTTTCACGCGAGAGCGAGCTATACATCGGCTACCTCGTCACCACCAATCAGGCTGATGGCGGCGGTAGTGTGCAGGCTCGCACTAATCATTTTCCAGACACTAACAGCCGGAACCCGTTTGGCCTTGATACCTCGGCTATTGATCTGGAACGTAACGTCCTCCTGCCGCCGCGCACTTGGCGCAAGGAGCAGGAATTGCCTGAGCGCTTCGAGCGACTCTGGGCCAGTGCCCGGCGACACGGGGCCAATCGCATTTTACGTCCGGCCTCGCCGATGGGTCGTGGTTTGGGGTTTGTCACTTCGGCAGCGGCTTACAGTTATCTGCGTCATGCGTTGGCGGTGCTCGGGTTGGACTTGTGTTTTCCCATTATGAAAATGGGAGTTACCTACCCACTGGACGCGGCCATGGTGCGCGAATTTTCCGAGGGTCTCACGGACCTGATTGTAATTGAGGAGCGCCGTTCTTTTCTCGAGGATCAAGTGACCACTATTCTCAATCGCGCGCGGCAGGATGCTGAGGAGCCCGCGCGCGCGGTGAACGTTTGGGGCAAGCAATTTCCCCACGGCTTGGCGGGCATCCCCGAGACGCGCGGGCTGAACCCCAGCAAGCTCATCGAGCGATTGGGGCAGCTTTTCCTGAAATTGCCCGAGCTGGACGGCACCATCGATGCCAAGCGTGTCAACGCGGAGCTGAATTTACTCGAGCAGGTCGAGGCTGTGGAGGTGCAGGTGATTGATCGGACACCTACATTCTGCCCCGGCTGCCCACACCGTGATTCTGCAAGCGTGTTGGTGGAGGTGAAAAAACAATTCTCCGACCCAAGCTACATGAAGCGCCAGCACGGTCAGGATCCGGTGGATCTTGTGTTCCACGGCGACACCGGTTGCTACACCATGCTGATGTTCGAGCCGACCAAGGATCTCATGCACAACTATAGCGGCATGGGGCTTGGCGGTGGCACGGGTGCGGGTATTGATCCGTTTATTCGTAACAAGCAGGTGGTGTTCATGGGGGACTCCACCTTTTTCCATAGCGGGCAATCAGCCATATCCAACTCAATTAAGAATGGGCAGGACATCACATACGTGATTCTGGACAACAAGACCACGGCGATGACGGGTCATCAGGAAACGCCCGGTACCGAGACCAACCTGTTGGGTGAACCCACCTTTTCACAGAATATCGAGACCATCATTGAAGCGATGACGGGCTCAGCAGACACGGGTGCCACGGTGGTGCGGGTGAATCCCGAGGATCGGGAGAATTACCGCGACCTGTTGGAGAAGACCATTCTTCAGAATGGCGTGAAGATTCTGCTGGCTGACAAGGAATGTGGCATTACCTACCATCGTCGATTGGCCAATGACGAGCGGGCGGTCGAGAAAGCCAAGGGCTATCTGCCGGAGAAACAGTTTATCAATATCACCCCGGAGGTTTGCGAAAACTGCCTGGAATGCACGCGAGCCACGGGTTGTCCGGGGCTGACGCTGGAGCAAACCCCTTACGGACAAAAAGTGCAGATCGACAAGACTTGGTGTGTGAATGATGGTGCCTGCACGCGGTCGCTCGTAGCTCCGGATCCGGCCGAGCCGCAGGTGAAGGCCTGCCCGTCCTTTGGTGAGGTGCGGGTTACACGCGAACAGGCGCCTCCTGCAGCAATTGACCGTTTGGATTTTAGCCGATTGCCTGAACCCAATGCGTCCCGGGTCAACGGTCTTTGGCATGGGTACCTCGCCGGGGTGGGGGGTATGGGCATAGGCATCACTACGGCAATCCTAGTTCGCGCCGGACATCGCGATGGTTATCAGGTAAAATTTTGCGACAAGAAGGGATTGGCTATCCGCAATGGCGGCGTGTACTCGATGATTACGTTTTCAGGCCCCGAGGCGCATTTTACATCAAATCTCATCCCGTATGGCAAAGCCGATCTCATTCTGGGCATCGACCTACTGGAGGCGGCACGCGCGATTGATCCACAAACCAACCAGCGTGTTGGTAGTCGCCGTCACACGACTGTGGTGGCCAACACTCATTTGACACCGACGATCAAAACCCTGCTGGGCCAAACGCAGAGTGACCCCGGCCAGCTTGAGGCGGATTTGCGAAAGCATTCCCGCGCCAACCTCTATCACGGCAGCGATGCCTCCGTGATTTCAGAGCGCATTTTCGGCTCTCAGCGTTATGTGAATACAATGATGTTGGGCTTGGCCTTTCAACTTGGCCGCTTGCCCTTGAGCTTCGCCTCCATCGAGTGGGCTGTCCGTGCCAGTCTGGGAGGAGCGGCCGAGGCCAACTTGCAGGCTTTTCAACTCGGTCGTCTGCTCGCCTATGACTCGACAGCAGTGCTCGAGGTCGCACGCCTGCCCGTTGAGCCCAAGGATTACGCCGATGTGCTACGAGACAAGGAAGGTATTATCACCCGTACACCCGGTCGCGGGCCCAAGGTCGGATTGGCCTACCGCCACATGCTCGAGAACGCCTCGGAGCATCTTCAGGTCGAAGGTCCAGTGTTGGCTGATTTCGCCCGGCGAGTTTATGATCTGATTCAGTTTGAAAACGAAGCCTACGCGAAGGAATACATCGAGCAGATTCTGGAACTGCATGAAATGGATTTGGAGCAAGAGAACTTTCGCGCCACGCGGGCCTTGATCTGGAACCTGCACCGTGTCATGGCTATCAAGGATGAGGTGTATGTGGCGCATCTGCTCACCAGTGAGGAGAAGCTACGGAGGGATCGTGCGCGCTACGATGTGGACCCCGAGCGAGGAGACCAAATCCACTACCGCCACCTTAATCGACCGGAATTCAAGATATTCGGCATCCGCTTGGCTTGGAATATGAAGACGCGTAACTGGATGTTGCGTATCATGAGGCGCATGCGCTGGCTGCGCCGTGCTTTGCCGCAATGGCACGCCAAGGAAAAAGATTTTCGAGAATGGTACCGGCAAACCGCACAGGAAGCCGCCTTTTACCTTAACCAACCCGGTGCCTACTCTAAGGTAGTCGATCTACTGGAGTTACCCGAGGCCGTCACTGGCTACCGCGAGGTCCGCTATCCCAAGATGGATGAAGCTTGCCGGCAGGCCTCAGTTGCAATGGCTGCGCTCAAAGCAACTCAGGAGTCAGATGTTTATGAGATTAATTCACCATCTAAAATCAGGCCGACCGAGTAATAAAAAAATAGTTGTCCTGATTAATTTTTTGGCAATTTAAGGAATTACCGTCTTGGTTCTTTTCCAATCGTAGAACGTGATTGCATTAAGCTCACGTACTGCAATTTGTTCACCAGAGACAGCAAGGTGGGCCCAGGTTTGCTGTTTGGAAATTCTCCGGGAATCCACAATTTCCAGTTTTTTCGGGTTGGCACGGATCAAGTAAAGTGTGCCGTTCTGATCAAGGGCGAGAATTTTTTCACCCTGTCGCACAAGGCTCATGTACTTTCCAAATCGTTCGCTGCTTACCCACGCTTCCTTGCCTGAAGTAATGTTGTAACAGGCAAAGCGTTGGTTGCGTAGATGTAAATAGACATGATCTCCAAACAGTATCGGGCTGCACATATACGCTTGAGCTTTATTTTCCCACTTTTCCACCGATTCCCATGATTTATCACGCTTTATTCCATAGTAGTGAGAACGCCCGCCATAGGTGCTTGTGTAAATGCCTTGCTTATAAGGCAACGGCGTAAGGATGTTCATTCCGCGAAATGCTTTCACTGGCTGCCGCCAAAGCACTTCTCCCGATTTGATGTCGACGCCAGCCAATTCTGCGCGTGACTGGACGAGAATTTGTCGCTGTCCGCCCAACGTAGCAATGACCGGGGAGGAGAATGCGCTGCCGTACATACCTCCTTTGTCCTTCATCGTACGCCATAAAATTTTGCCAGAATCCTGTTCAATCTTGCAGAAGCCAGCCCCAGCTTGCATGTAAACGAATTTCCCATCGACCATTGGCGAACACACGCAGCCAAAAGTAGGTATCGGAGTTTTGAGTTCCTTTGGAAAATCGATTTCCCACAACTTCTTTCCGCTCTTGGCATCCAGACACACAAGATGATCACGGATGCCGGCAACAAATAGTTTACCATTAGCCAAAGCTGGTGTGCTTCGGATCCAGCTGCCATTACTACGGGCAAAGAATGGAACCGACATTTTGCCAGCCCACATTTGCTTCCACTTTTCCATGCCGCTCTTTCGATCCAAGGCGCGTACAACCTCGTTGCTGCCCGTCGACTCGGTAACATAAACGGTATTATTGTCCAGAATGGCTCCCGAATAACTGGAGCCGAGTTCCACCCGCCATTTAAGCTTGAAGTGTTCGTCCTTGAGATCTGCCGGCCAGGGTTTACCCGTTACAATTCCATCTCGATTGGGTCCACGCCACTGATTCCAAGTGTCTGTGTCGGGTTTGGCTCCTGGAGCGCTTGAGGCTTCTAAAACAAAACAAAAGAGAATCAGTATATTAATATTCCTCATGAGTTTTCTAAGGTTGGTTAAGAAAAAATCCGCGCGGACTTTAGTGTCTGGTTTCATCTGGTGCCAGCAGATTTTTTCGGCTACAACCTTTTCTTTCAATTTGTATGGATAAAATAGGAACATCACGTCGTTCCCCTGAAGAATTACGCAGTGCGCGTTGGTTTGCGCCCGACGATTTGCGGTCGTTTGGGCATCGGTCGCGGCTCAAGGGGATGGGTTGGGCGGATGATGATTTTCAAGGCAAACCGGTCGTGGGTATTCTCAATACTTGGAGTGATCTGAACACCTGCCATTCCCATCTGCGTGAGCGGGCGCAAAAAGTGAAGGAGGGCGTTTGGCAGGCCGGCGGTTTCCCGATGGAGGTGCCGGTGATGTCGCTCAGTG
>CAZTTU010000123.1:0-5488 GCA_964616045.1 uncultured Verrucomicrobiota bacterium
CGGCCCCTTGAAGAGGCCAACCTGTTGCCGCCGGAGTATCGGGACCGATTTCACCGGGATGATGTGGATCGGGTCTGGCTTAATGTCGCCGGCTGGATGTTGGTGGCCTACGCGCTTTTTGTAGGTCTTTATTTTCATTTTCTGGGTAGTTTGCGAGATGAGGCGAGGAAGGCTAAAGCTGAAAGTAAGAAATTGGAACGCAAACATGATGCGGCTTTGAAGGAAGAGGAAAAATTTCTAAAGAAGCGTGAATATGATGAGCTGCGGCAAAAAGCATTGGAATGTTTGCAGGCTGTTGCTGTCTCTTTGCCAATTGACATGGAGTTGCAAACGATGAACTATAACGATCGAAAAGAATCCACCCAGAACCTTTCTGTGACGGGCAGTGTGCCTGCAGATCTCGATCAACTCGTTGCCACCTTCAAGGACGAAATGGTCAGTATTGAGGTGAAAGACGCTGAGGATAAGGGCATTAGGTTATTTGCTGATGTTTTGGAGGGCAGTATTGTGGAGATACCAATCAGGGGCGATCCCATGAAACGCTGGAGTCTCAATTGTTCGTTGGTGATGAATCGTGAAAAGCGTAAGAAGGATTAGTGGTGATTGAATTACTGGAACGATTGAATGTGCGTGCCGAGGAACGTCGGGTGGCGATCTGTATTTTCTTCGGATTTTTCCTGATGCTTAATGGACTCTGGGCCTGGCGTTTTTATGCGGGCGACACTGATTGGGCCAAGAAGAAATCCGAAATCAATAAAGCACAGTCAAAGACCAAGAAATTCAAGTCAGACTTAGATGATCTCGAGAAAAAAAATAAAGAGTGGGAAGCATATAAGCAGAGAACGGGAGGGGACCAAGGGGGTGGTCGCGCCTGGACTGATCTTCATACCCGGGTTCGAAACCTTGCGCGCACCAATAAACTCAAGGTCGGTCGTTCGACTCCACAGGAGACTGATGATCCGGAGTTTCCCTCCTTTACCAAGAAAACGGTGAATTTAGACTTTACCGCGTCGGATAATAGTCTGGTAAATTATTTGGTGGCTCTAGCGAAAGAGCCGCAGATGGTGCGCGTTAGCAGTCTGACAATCCGTCGCCCCAACAACAATCCGAAGATTCTCGCCGGCAACATCAGTGTCGTCGCGAGTTTTGAAAAAGATACAGACCCAGAGGGTAAAGATAAATAATTATGAGAACTCTAACAACTATTGCCTGTACTCTGCTTGGAGTGAGCCTTTTCGGCGCGGTACCCGCACCTGCGCCGCCGGATAAGGAGATCGATGTGTCAGCCAGTCTGCGATTTGAAAAAACGCAGCTAGAGTTGGTGCTGAACGTATTCGGCGAACTCACTGGCCGATCGATTATTCGTCCTGCCAATCTGCCCCAGGTGGTCATCGATTTCAAGCCGCAGGGGCGCATGTCTGAGGCCGATGCGATTGAAGCTATTCGGGCGCTATTGGCTGTTAATGAATTGGGTATTGTTCCTTTGGGAGACAAATTTGCCCAGGTGTTGCCTGCGGCCCAACTGGAGAAGGATCCTCCTCCCTTTCTTCCTGCAGCTACTTCTGCAGACTTGAAGGAGGCAAAGGAATACGTGAGTCACATTGTACACCTCCAGTATGCCGAACCCACTGAGGTGGCTGATGCGCTTAAGACCTTTTCACGCGTGGGAGGTAATTCCATTATTGCGTTGGACACATCTAGGGCTTTGCTGATCCGGGACTATGCGGTGAACGTCAAGCGCATGATCGAGATTATTGAGCAGATCGATGTGGAGGCGCCGACGGAAGAGGAATTTGCTATTATCGACATCAAGTATGCGCTTGCTGGCGATGTCGCCACGGTAATCAGTCAGCTTACCGATGCCCCTCAGACCTTTAACACCAACGTTCAACGCCTGTCTGGTAGCGGTGGCACTAGTGGAGGTGCCAGAACGGGCTTCGGCAGTTCAGGGTCAGGGTCCTCAACGATGTCCCCGCGCACTACAGGTAGACCCACTTCTTCATCCAGTCGGTCTAGCTCCTCTGGTCGGCCTAGCTCCTCTGGTCGGCCTAGCTCCTCTGGTCGGCCTAGCTCCTCATCTAGTAGGCCTAGCACTTCCCGTTCTTCTTCATCGGCAACTGTCAAGACGATGCTTGGGAACACTAGGGTCCTGCCTTATGATGCAAAAAATGCCCTGCTTGTTATAGCCGAAAACAAGACCAAACTGGCATTGGTGCGCAGGTTTATTGACGAACTGGATCGACTTCAGCCGATGGTGCTCATTGAGGCCATTATTATGGATATCGCTTTGGACGATAATCTGTCGTGGGGGGTGTCAATGTCACAGGACAAGCAGGGCATGGCGAATCAGGCGAGTCGCAAAGGGCGCGCAGATTCGGGCCGCGATGGCTTCAGCCAAGCTTTTGGTTCGATGCACGGCGGTGGTACGTTTACTGATAAAGGGGCCAGTATCGCTTCACTCGGTTCCGGCTTGAGTTACTGGGGTTTTTTGGGATCCAAGTGGGAGGTGGCTTTAAATGCCATCAAGACAGACACGCGGGTCAACATCCTTTCGCATCCGCGTATTCAGACAACACATGCCGTTGAGGCAACGATGTTCATTGGCGAAACGCATCCATATATCTCCCAAACCACCACTGATGTGAATGGCGGCGCCCGCTCAAGTTACCAGAGCAGGGACATCGGTATCGAATTGAACGTGTTGCCGTTCGTAAATCCTGATGGTCTGGTTGTCATGGATGTCGAGCAAACAATTGCTGACATTATCGATAACAAGCTGATTGACGGAAACGAAGTGCCGATTACTACTGACCGTAGAGCTACCGCAAAAATATATGTGCGGGATGGTGACTCAGTGGTGCTGGGAGGGTTCATAAAGACGAAGAAAACCGAGTCGAAGAGTGGCATCCCGATTCTCAAGGATGTCCCGTATCTTGGAGCTTTGTTTCGTGACAATATGGACAATAACGAACGACAGGAACTGGTGGTGCTGATGCGGCCTACCGTACTTGAGACACCCGAGGCAGTAGGTGCTGGAACGGAGACGATGTATAATAATATGCCACTGATTGGCCGCGCCCGACTAGAGGAACGCTCACAACAGATCAAGTTTAAGAAATTGTATGAGGAGGAAAAGCGTAAGGCTGAGAAGATGGAGGCTCAAAAAATACATCAACCCGGCAAAGTGAACTCGAACTTATTCAAAGGCCTCGACGAACTGGAAAAAAACCAGAATAATTAGTACTAGCTTGTTCCGGAGGGCATTTGGTATCCGGTTCGTATTTTTTGGTATACTGCGAACGATTCAATTTCTATTCTCCGGTGACAGGACATTGGTGAAATGTTACTCTCCAGTGGCTAGGATGCTTCATGAGCGGACCGTTTGCCACCCTGATGCCTGATGATAAAACACGGCGCCTGTCTTGGCGGCGGCGCTGGCGTAAGGCCTTGTTGTGGATGGGTGGCCTGGGCCTGTCTGTGCTTGTTGGTGGTTGGTTTTTTATCAATAGCAGCTTTTATTTTCGTGGCATCGTTCTGCCCGCGATTGAGACAAAACTCCGAGCTCAGATTACTGCCCAACGCATTGATTGGTCCCTCTTCGACGGGGTCAACCTCCATGGGTTGGTAGTGCACACAACTGGCGACGAGCCGGTGTTTAAAGCTAGGGAGCTTCGCTTGCAATGGCGTGACTGGGTGTTTGGTGATGAGGTAAAAATTTCCCAATTTCACCTCGTTGATCCAGTGCTGCATGTTGTGATGTCTGATGACGGCACAAGCAATTTTGATTCCATCCATGAAGTCCTGCATCGTGCCAAGAGCGGGAGGACACCAGAAATTAGTGATGTCTACATTGAGAACGGTGTTTTTTCATACGTTCACGGGGCTGCAACCTCTATCTTGCGTGATCTATCCTTCACCTTGAGCCTGCGGGGTGATGAACAGGAGGGAAAAGTTATGTTGGTGGCAAATGCTAGCCACGAAAAGGGCGCGAACAAGTTTGCCTGTGAATTGAATCTGCGAGGCAGCCTGACCGGATCTGGCAATATTTGGCCGGATCAATTTGAGGGTGAAGCAAACCTTGAGGTCAGGGAAGGAGAGGGGAATTACAATGCTTGGTCAGGTATTTTATTGCGTCTGGAGGGTGATCTTGATGCGAATGTATTAAGAAGGTTTCAGTTGCATTTAACTGATGGCGATAATAGCGGTGCCCTGCGCGCCCGGGGAAATCGTGAATCAACCGGAGACTGGGTTCTTGATGTGGAAACCGATGGGCTGGTTCGGCGTGCGCTGTCTCTATCTGGCGTGGAACTGACAGATAGCATGGGTCAGATCACCATTAACGGTAGTCACACAATTCGTTTGAATTCATCAGGTCTGACGACTGTCGGCAGATTCGATGTTGGAACCACTCTCCCAGCAGTTCAATGGACCGCGGATTATCAACTTGCCACTGATTATTCCGAGCGCTGCGTGGTGATAAACAGTCTTACCCTTGAAGGGTGGCAAGACCGGCGCGCTGTGCTGGTCGGCGCCCTGATGGAGCCTCTATGTTTGAGTTGGGCTCAAAATGGGATTGTCCGGGGGAATGTCGGGTGTAGGGTGGAAGCTAAACGCCTGAATCTTCCACAATGGCAGGTGCTGGGGCACAAACTAGATGCAGGGACACTCGACCTTAAACTTCAAGCTACAGCGGAGGCTGGAAGTAGAGCGGTAAATTATGATATTGCCGCTACAGCCAATCGACTTCGCGGCATGGTGTTTCGACGAAAATTTTCGGATGAGGACATATCCCTCAATGTTAAAGGCCGTTGGAAACCTGATCGCTTTACCATGCATGATGGGGCGCTGCGCCATCTCGCTCGAATAGATGGAACCCGGGTTGCTGTATCGCAACTGGAGGAACTTTCACTGGAATTGCTTGCCCCGCCGGATAAAGCCGTTGAGGGACAACTGACAGCCTCGCTTTCGCATGCGGACGGTACGGATCTATTTTCCGGTCACCTCTCCACAGAGGGGTTATTTGAAATTACCCCGGCGGGTTTATTGGTTGAGGCTGATGCCAACGCCACCGTGGCAATTGATGCCGCCGGAGGGGTTTTCGCCGATGCCCAGGGATTGTTCGGCACGGCTCGGTTGGAATTGGCGTCTGGTGTAGTCAGGGAAATGACCGTCAATTTCAGTAGGTTGGGCGAGACGTTGGGGAGCATCACGGCTTTTGGCATTCAAGATCCCTCGTCATCAACACGCAGAATAAGGTTTGGTATCCACAAGGTGTCGCCGGCAGTATTGCATTGGGTATACGATAAGACACGTGTATTGACTGGGACAGGATCCGCCAGTGGGGAGATTGTTGAAGATGCTACCGGCTTTCAGTTTGAGGGGGAGGCTAAGGTGGAGGGTATGCGGCTGAAGCATGCGGAATGGCCTGATGGGGGTGCGGATGTGAGGGCGGAATTTGATGGCCACTACAAGGTTGGTCGGGCCGGTG
>CAZTTU010000123.1:5588-7885 GCA_964616045.1 uncultured Verrucomicrobiota bacterium
TCGTTTGGTTGGGGAGTTTGGTTTGGAGTCGGCTGCGCCTGGAAAGCACACGCTGAGGTTGAGGGACTTTGATGTTTCCTTGATCCAACTAGCCGAACCTGTGTGGCCGCAGTCACGCAGTGTGGTTGCCGGGCAGGGGAAGGCGGATGTTGACGTGATCGTTGATGCTGCTGGTTTTCGATTTAAGGGGTTGGCTGAAGTGGAGGGTATGCGGCTGAAACATCCGGAGTGGCCTGATGGAGGTGCGGATGTGAGGGCGGAATTTGATGGCCACTACAAGGTTGGTCGGGCCGGTGAGGAACAGGTTGAATTGAATCGGGCGAGTGTGTCGCTCAACTCGGAGGGACGGTTGCTTGGCGAGATGAACGCCACGGGCGAGGTGTTGCTGGGTTTGGAGGAGGCTCAGGGGGAGATACAGGCGAAGAGGGTTGATCTGAAACAACTGAAGCTGACAGGAGTTGTTCCATCGATTGTGCGGCTTGGAGGAGGCAGGAAGTGGAAGGAAGGCGTGCTTGATTACGAGGGGGGATTGAAATGGAGTCCGGGCGAGACGCTGGCGCTCAATGGGCGGTTGAAAGCCAAGGGGTTGAAGGTGGACATGGCCAACTGGCCGGGAGAGTTGGTGGATATGTCCCTCAGCGGCCCTGTGGTTTTGCGGCCGGACAGAACCGATTGGGGGATACTGGATAGTGGTGATTTGAATGGCAGCATAGTTGTGGGTGATCGTTTGGTTGGGGAGTTTGGTTTGGAGTCGGCTGCGCCTGGAAAGCACACGCTGGGGTTGAGGGGCTTTGATGTTTCCCTGTTCCAACTGGCCGAACCTGTATGGCCGCAGGCACGGAGTGTGGTTGCTGGGCAGGGAGAGGCGGATATTGACATGTCATGGAATCCAAAGACTGGCTTTCGGTTTGAGGGGAAGGCTGAGGTGAAGGACTGGGTGGCACGCAACAAACGAGAGGAGTTGTCGCAACCCATTACTGCCAGCGTGGAATTCAATATCTCCCACCGCGACGAGAAGCTTACGATTCATGAATGTATTGCTGATCTGGGTAGAAGTAAATTGGCTGACAACAAAGTGGAGATAATGGGCGAGTATGATTTTTCTCATCCGGACAAGATCACTGGTAAGATTGTGGTGCAATCGGATGAAGTGGAAGTAATGCATGTGTTCAACGCTATAAGGGCGGAACCGGAATTACCACAGCCAAGCGGACGATCTTTGGAGGTCGATATGGTACTCAAGGCAGGGCGCTTGCACTGGCGTGGGTCGATAGCAATTGATTCTAACGCCACCGTGTCAATTGCCGATAGGATTACCAAGTTTAGGTCGATTCAGATGTACTTGAAAGGCGACGGGGGCAAGCCGCATGGCGGACGGCTTGGGGCGACTTACACGCTGGATCGCTCGCGTCCGGATTGGGCGCATGATCTACTTATCAGTTGTAGAGATGTCTCGCCGAATGTGCTGTTTAATATTTTTGTTGCCGACCCTGTCCCCGGGACTCCTATTTGGCAGTCCCTTGCTAATCCAGACATCGGCGTGCTGGATGCTGATCTTGGCATAAAGTGGACTCGAGCACCGGGAACCAAATTGGGCTGGGACTGGAGCAAGGTAACAATTGAGGGCTTAAGTAAGACTATTCCATATGCGAAATTCGAATTTAAACGCGCATCGATAGGCGTAGGCGACCAAACGTCCGGGCCGATTACACGTACCATGAAATATATTAATGATGGGGTCAGTTCATTTGTGGAGAAGTTGTGGGATATAATTCCGACTGCAAAAAATAAAGGGAAATTGGATCGGAGCCAAAATAAGGTAAATGATGTATCTTCTGTCTTCCGTTTGGAGGGCAATAAACTTCACCATTTGAGGAGTGTGATTAAGACCCTTTATTACACGGCAATCATCGGTGAATTCATGGTCGAGATGCCAGATCGGCTGCCTGATATACCGTTCGATCGGTTGCCAGTGGAAGTAACGCTGAGCGAGGAGTTGGCACGCAAATATCGGCTTGGGGGCTGGCTTCGAAACAAGGGTCCGTGGACGCTGCCAAAGTTTATGTGGATAAATGGTAAATTGGGTGATCCACGCGTGGAAGTTAACCAGCAGTTACGTAACGAGATTGTAGCCGGATGGGCGGCCAACAAAGTGATTAATGTGCCTGCTGATGTGTTGGAAAAAACTTCCGGTGTGATTAATATACTGCCGTTGCCAAATCCGTTACGTTTTATCTTCCCGCGCAAAAAATAGCGCCGCTTGATTCGCCCCGCCCACCTGCTACAGTCTTGGCCCA
>CAZTTU010000124.1:0-7844 GCA_964616045.1 uncultured Verrucomicrobiota bacterium
TGATGACACGGGTTTCGGCAACCGGCAGGGAGGGGTTATCGGTGAATCCGGCGGCTAATGATATCAGTCCAGGCTGTTCCAAAGCCTCCCGCATGAGCCACGAGATAGGCGGTTCGGGGGTGCGCTTAGCCAGTTCTGAAAGTGCCCTCACTTGCCACAGAGCATGGGATAAAGCTGTCCGGTGTGCGAGGGAATTTCAAGACATCCTCGACGAGAGGACTTGACCGGCGTAATTTCTTCGTGTGGCTGTAGTGCCTTTGAAAATAGCCGATCGGCAGTTTGCCTCTCGCCTGATTTTGGGTACGGGAAAATTTGCCTCACCAGAACTGATGCGTGATACGCTGGAGGCCAGCGGTGCGGAGATGGTTACGGTTGCTCTGCGCCGGGTCGATCTCAGTGGCCAAAACGATCCTTTCGCCAATATTTTGGAATTCATTGATTCGGATCGATTCTTGTTATTACCCAACACCAGTGGAGCGATGAATGCGGAGGAAGCAGTGCGCTTGGCGCGTTTGGCTGTGGCGGCGGGTTTGCCAAAATGGGTGAAGTTGGAAATTCATCCGGATCCACGTTACCTCCTGCCCGACCCCGTGGAGACGCTGGCGGCGGCGGGGCAACTCGTGCGCGAAGGGTTCACGGTACTGCCGTACATCAATGCCGATCCCGTCATCGCTAAGCGTTTGCAGGAAGTAGGCTGTGCCACGGTGATGCCGCTCGGCGCGCCCATCGGTAGCAATTGTGGCATGCAAACGCGCGATCAGATCCGAATTATTCTCGACCAAGCTACTGTGCCAGTGGTGGTAGATGCGGGCCTCGGTGTTCCCAGTCACGCGGCTGAGGCGATGGAGCTGGGCGCGGACGCTGTGCTTGTCAACACTGCCATCGCGGTGAATGGCAATCCTTGCAATATGGCGCGGGCATTTGCCAAGGCGGTCGAGGCCGGACGGATGGCGTATGAAATTGGCCTTGGAAGAACGAGCCGAGAGGCGAAAGCCACGAGTCCGTTGACTGCTTTTTTGAATGAATAACGCAACCCTCACGACCAACCGCGTGAAGAACCTGCTGCGAGCTGCGGCGAAAAGCCGATTGCTGGTAGTGGGGGATGTGATGCTGGATCAGTTTTTGTGGGGGCGAGTGAACCGCATCTCACCGGAAGCACCGGTGCCGGTAGTGGAGTTTGAAACTGAGAGTTTCATGCCTGGTGGCGCGGCGAATGTGGCACGAAACCTCACGGCGTTAAACGCAGGAGTGGAGGTGTTTGGTCTCGTGGGGAAGGATGACAGTGCAAAAAAAATACGGGCGCTACTGAAGCAGGACGGTGTGGGATCTGGTGGCTTGATGGCAGAAACGGGCCGGATGACGACGCGCAAATCGCGCGTGATTGCGCATCAACAACAGGTGGTGAGAATTGATCGTGAGACAAAATCGACAATGGACTCACGCGCCACCAGACGTTTATTGGTAGCGATTGAAAAGGAGATGGAGAGCGTCCGGGCGATCATTGTGGGCGATTACAGTAAGGGGGTGGTGACACAGGAATTGCTCGTAGGTCTCCAGGAACTCTGCGAACCGCGTGGCCTTTGGTTGAGTTTTGATCCCAAGCCGGCGCATCATTTGAATCTTTCAGGGCTTTCATTGATTACACCGAATCGGTCGGAGCTCTTTGAGTTGGCCGAGCTCACAGATGATACGCGCCACGCAAATCCATTGCGCGATAAAAGTCTCATGTCTGCCGTGAAGGCGGTGCAAACGCAATATCACCCGGCGCTTCTGCTTGTGACGCTCAGCGAACAGGGAATGTTGCTCGGCCAAAGAGGCGTCAAACCGGTGGTGATCCCTACCGTAGCGCAGGAAGTCTACGATGTCTCTGGTGCAGGTGACACAGTAATTGCAAGTTTTACACTGGCGATCACTGCTGGAGCATCGCCGATGGAGGCAGCTATTTTCTCCAATCATGCTGCTGGTGTAGTGGTTGGTAAGATGGGCACAGCAACCGTGACTCCACGGGAGCTCGTCGGGAGCTTTACATGAGCCGCGCCGTGTTTCTTGATCGTGACGGCACACTCAATGTGGAGCGGCATTACCTTCATGACCCTGAAGCACTTGAGATTTTTCCGGGTACAGGATTGGCTCTCAAGCGATTGATAGACGCTGGTTATGCTCTCTTTATCGTCACCAACCAATCTGGCATTGGGCGTGGCTATTATCAGGAGGAAGATATGCACGCGGTAAATAGCAAGTTGATCGAGGTGCTGGCAGCAGATGGAGTACGATTTGAAAAAATCTATTTTGCACCCGAATCACCCGAAGACAACAGCCCCGGTCGCAAGCCGAACCCGAAATTTCTGAATGACACGGCAATGGAATTCGGTATTGATCTTTCACAGAGTTACATGGTGGGTGATAAAACAGCGGATCTTCAATGTGGCTGGAATGCCGGTGTGAAAAAGAGCATTCTTGTGCGAACTGGTTACGGCGCAGACTTGGAACGCGATGAACCCGACACCGTAGCCAGCGCCGCCATTGTGGATGACATCGTAGCTGCGGCAGATTGGATCCTGGAGAATCCATGAAAATCATCGGCATCATTCCATCGCGCTTTGCGTCCACGCGCTTTCCTGGAAAACCGCTGCAACCCGTCGCGGGTAGGCCGTTGGTGCAACACGTAGTGGAGCGCTGTCGCGAGGCGCAGTCACTGGCGGACGTAATTGTGGCCACGGATGACGAACGCATTGCGAAGGTTGCGCAGGAATTTTGCGCCGTGGAAATGACTCGAACTGATCACCCAAGTGGTACGGACCGCATTGCAGAGGTGGCGGCGCAGCTTGATTGCGATGCAGTCGTAAATGTACAGGGCGACGAGCCGCTTATTCCGGCAACGGTGATTGACGCGGTAGCGCACGCGCTGACCGATGCCGAAATGACTACCGCCGCGACGCCTGTGAGTAACATATCGGAGTATTCGGATCCGAACGTAGTGAAAGTCGTTGTCAGTGTCGAGGGTCGCGCCCTATATTTCTCGCGACGGACGATACCGTTCATCCGTGATTTGGCTGAGGAAAGCCCCGAGCAGCAGCTGGCGGCTTTCCCATTTTTGAAACACTTGGGTATTTACGGGTATCGGCGTGACACGCTGAAGCGATTGGTGGAGTTTGCGCCCTCCCCCTTGGAGCAAGCGGAACAATTGGAGCAACTCCGTGCTTTGGAGAGTGGTGTTGGCATTGCTGTTCGCACGGTGGATTATGATGCCGTCAGTGTGGATGTGCCGGAAGATGTGCAGCGCGTGGAGGCATTGCTGAGAGAATGAAGTACATTTTTTTGACAGGTGGGGTTGTGAGTTCCCTGGGAAAGGGACTGACGGCCGCCTCCCTCGGTACTCTGCTTGAGAGTCGCGGGCTAAAGATTGCCCTCCAGAAATTCGATCCCTATCTCAACGTCGACCCTGGCACGATGAGCCCGTTTCAACACGGTGAAGTGTATGTATTGGATGACGGAGCTGAAACCGATCTTGACCTTGGCCATTACGAGCGGTTCACCGATTCGAACCTCACGCAGTTTAACAACCTCACCAGTGGGCGCGTGTATCAAACGGTATTGGAGAAGGAGCGCCGCGGTGATTATTTGGGCAAGACTGTGCAGGTGATTCCACACGTGACAGATGAGATCAAGAACCGCATCAAACTCGTTGGCGAAAAGAGCGGAGCCGATGTGATTATCACCGAGATTGGTGGAACCACCGGGGACATTGAGGGTCTGCCGTTCCTGGAGGCTATTCGCGAATTCGCGCTTGAGGTCGGTCGAGAGAACGCGATTTTTGTGCACGTCACCTACGTTCCCTTCATCAAGGCTGCCGGTGAACTCAAAACCAAGCCAACTCAACAATCCGTTGCCAAGCTGCGCGAAATTGGCATTGCGCCTGACTTTCTTATTTGCCGTACTGAGAAACCGCTGGACGAGGAACTGCGGCAAAAAATTTCCCTCTTTTGCAATGTGCCCGTCGAGGGCGTGATTGAGGAGATTGATGTGGAGCACTCCATCTACGAAGTTCCCATGATGTTGCAGCGTGAAAAGTTGGACGAGCTCGTCTGCCGACAGCTAGGGCTTGAGACTCAGCCAGCGGACATGAGCCGTTGGGAGGAAGTCATCAGGCGCATCATTGAGCCAAAGCATAAAGTGAAGATCGGTGTTATCGGAAAATATATCGAGCTGCAGGACGCCTATAAGAGTGTGTACGAAGCCGTGGTACACGCCGGCGGTGCTAATGATTGTGATGTGGAAATAGTGCGAGTCGATTCGGAGGATATTGAGAAGAATGGGGGTATTAACCGCCTCAATGGCCTTTCAGGCCTGCTCGTGCCTGGCGGTTTTGGTGAGCGCGGAGTGGAAGGTAAAATATTGGCGGCCAAGTACGCGCGTGAAAACGACGTGCCTTATCTCGGTCTATGTCTCGGCATGCAGATTGCCTCTATCGAATTTGCCCGTCACGCCCTCGGACTCGAAGGTGCACATTCCGCGGAGTTTGAACCCGCCACCCCCCACCCCATTATCGCTTTGCTTGACGAGCAGCAGCAAATCACCGATAAGGGCGGTACCATGCGGCTTGGCGCGCAACCCTGCAAACTGGCTAATAACAGTAAAGCTGCTGAGTTATATGGGACCGAGGAAATTAACGAACGTCACCGACATCGTTACGAATTTAATAACGCCTATCGCGAGCAATTTGAGAAAGCCGGCTTTGTTTTCAGTGGCACCTCGCCTGATGGCGGGCTCGTGGAACTTATTGAGCTGAAGGATCATCCCTTCTACATGGCCAGTCAGTACCATCCTGAGTTTCTCAGTAAACCGATTCAAGCCCATCCCCTTTTCGCAGGCTTTATCAAGGCCGCGCACGAGCACACCCAGTCCAGCGGCAACTAGCCGTGACTTACCCTGAAGCCATCCATTGGCTGTATGAGCTGCGCTTATTTGGCTCGAAACTGGGCCTTGAAAATCCACGCCAACTCGCCGCGCACGTGGGCAATCCGCACGACCAACTGAATATCATCCATGTCGCAGGTACCAATGGCAAAGGCTCTGTGTGCGCCATGCTCGAGAGCATCTATCGCCATGCCGGCTACAAGACCGGCCTCTTCACCTCACCGCACCTTATCAGTTTCCGTGAACGCATCCAGGTCAATCGCGAGATTGTATCGGAGGTGAATGTCGTTCGTCTCATCGAATGTATGCAGGCCTTGCTCCGTCACTTTCCTGCTGGCAGACTTCCGACCTTTTTCGAGGTCATCATCGTGATGGCCCTCGAACAATTTGCCCGGGAGAAATGCGATGTGGTTCTGCTGGAAACGGGTTTGGGTGGCCGCCTTGATGCCACCAACATCGTTACTCCCATTGCTTCAGTCATCACCTCCATTGCTCTCGACCATCAGGAACACCTTGGCGACACGCTCGCTGAAATCGCCGCTGAGAAAGCCGGCATCATTAAGCCTGGGGTTCCTGTTTGTAGCTCTGTGAATCAACCAGAAATCAATGAAGTCATCCGGAAGGTTGCAGCCCAAAATAAATCACAGTTAGAGTTCGTTGGAACAGAAGCTGACACTTGTCTTGTTGGGAAACACCAGCGACAAAATGCAGCGCTCGCCCAAGCCACAGTAAAAGCCCTACAGAAGATTTTCTCAGTTGATGATAAATCTATTGTAGACGGATTGGGCAATGTCCATTGGGCCGGTAGAGTTCAGTGTTACGAAAAAATGAATCAGCGGCTCCTGATTGACTCTGCTCATAATCCTGCCAGTGGCAAAGCCTTGCGTGATGTGTTGCTGGAGAATTTTTCTGGGCAGCGCCCCATACTGTTAATTGGTATGTTAGCGGATAAAAACTGGGAATCATTTTTGGAAATAATCGCGCCTATAGCAGAACAGGTGGTGTGCGTCCCGGTCAGCAGTGAACGTACCTTGGGGCCTCCTCATCTTGCTGAGGAAAGTCGTCGACATTGCGCACACGTTTTTGAGGCTAAATCGTTGCAGGAAGGATTGGGTATAGTTAAGGACGCCCCATTCGTAGTTATCACAGGATCCTCTTATTTGATTGGCGAAGTGCTGGAGGCGTTGGGTCTCGCCGAGACACTAGGCGAACGCGGATTGAACGAATGGACGATGTCAAAGCTATAATCCTTCGATACTAGTGACTAAAACCAGCGTGTGAGTGATAGTGCATTTCAAGATTACCGAGATGCATAGGCCGCAAGAACGCAAATTCGTTAGCCTTGTAGGATAGAGTCGATTCCACGGATTATACCATTTGATTGAAGATTATACTCCGCCAAAAAAGAGACAAAATGACACATTTAAAAAAGAGTCAAATAGGCACTTTTTAAATTATGTGATTTAGTAATAATCCTATTTTTAAAGTTTATTTGTAGTTTATAGCCATATTTTAAATATGAATTCATGGCACGGTTAATGTTAGTAATGAAGGCGGAATCTAAATAATGCTGAACTGTCTATGGCGGGAAGGTTCAGTGAAAATTAACACCGCCTAAAAGGGGAAAATATGAATACACTGAGTATATGGAATCCGATCCACGAGATGGATGAGCTGTTTCACAACCGCCTGGCTTCGGTGTTGGGCGGGGGGAATGCACAATCGGTGGCCTGGTCGCCGGTGGTGGACATTGAGGAGACCGACAATAATTACCTGATCCGCGCCGAACTGCCGGGGCTGGATAAGGACAAGGTGAAGGTGTCGGTTGAAGACGGCGTGCTGATGTTGTCCGGAGAGCGCAATCTGGAACGTAAAGTGGAAGGCAAGACCTACCATCGCGTGGAACGCTCGCACGGCACTTTTAGCCGTAGCTTTACCCTGCCTGAGGATGCCGATGCAGAGAAGGTGAATGCAAATTACAGGGATGGTCTTTTGGAGGTCAGCGTGACGAAGCGCGAGGACGCCAAGCCCAAGGCCATTGAGGTTCGCGTGGAATAACCACCGTGTCCCGGCCGGGGAGCCGCCGCGCTCCCCGGTTGGCGGCATTTGGATTGCACGGCGTCGCGGCAACGCGACGCCTTTTCATGTAACAAAATATAATCAAGGAGGACAGACATGATGATGGATAGATTGACACAAAAATCACAGGAAGCCCTGCAGGCCGCCCAAGCCATTGCGCGGGAGCATTCGCACCAGGAACTGGACGGACCGCACCTGGCTCTGGCACTGGCGCGTCAGTCCGACACCATTGTGCCGACTTTGCTGCAACGCACCGGCGTGGACCTATCAGCCTTTGAGGATGACTTGAAAGCGGAACTCGATCGCCGAGCCAAGGTGGACGGGGTGAGCGCCAGTGACATCTTTTTGGGCCGCGATCTAAAGCAGGCATTTGATAAGGCTGAAGATGAAGCCAGGAAACTGGGCGATGAATATCTCAGCGCGGAGCATCTGCTGCTCGGCCTGTTAAAATCCGGCGGTTCCCTGAAAAAGATTTTTTCCAAACACAACATGAAGCGCGAGGTGTTGCTCGAGAAAATGAACGAGGTGCGCGGCAACCAGCGGGTGACCGATGAAAATCCTGAAGCCAAATTTGAAGCGCTGGAAAAATACGGCAAGGATCTAACGGAACTGGCACGGGACGGAAAGATTGACCCGGTCATTGGGCGCAACGATGAGATTCGCCGGGTGATGCAGGTCTTGACGCGCCGCACAAAGAACAATCCCGTACTCATTGGTGATCCTGGTGTGGGCAAGACGGCCATTGCCGAGGGCCTTGCGCGGCGAATTATCAGTGGGGACGTGCCCGATTCATTGAAGAACAAGCGACTGGTGGCGATGGATTTAAGCGCGATGATTGCGGGCGCAAA
>CAZTTU010000125.1:0-7824 GCA_964616045.1 uncultured Verrucomicrobiota bacterium
TCCGTGTCACCTCGAGGATGAGCCCTTGCAGTACCCGCAAAGGTTCCCCGTTCTCGGCAGAGGGGAATTCGCGGGAGATATTCTCTAGCTGTAAAAGCGTGGTTTCGTATGGCATGTGGCTATTCTCGTATCCAACGCTGGGCTTTCAACTCAAATCGCGGGAGTGTTTCAGGCATTGTAATTTCCACGTGCACACGGAGATTGAGTTGGGTGCGGATGGCGCTGGTGATTTCATCGACCAGTGTGGCGACGGCGGCATTGGGTTGTGGTTCGACGCGCAGGATGAGTTCTGTCATTTCATTTTTTTTGGTAACAACTACCTGATATTCAGCTACAGTCGGCAATCGGCGCAGGATATGCTCGAATGCGGAGGGATAAATATTCACGCCGCGGACGATGATCATGTCGTCCACCCGGCCCAAGATGCCGCCCTTGAGAATAAGCGCGGCATTATGAACCTCTGGCCGCACCAAATCTCCAGTGCGATACCGGATGAGTGGCATGGCAGTGCGTGTGAGAGTTGTGAGAACAAGTTCGCCTTCCTCACCATCACAAGCTGGTGCGTTACCGTTAGGTTGCACGATTTCAGCAAAATACGCCTCCTCGATGACTTGCAGATTATTTTTTTCCTCCGGCCATTCGTGGGTTACTGGGCCAACTTCAGTCATGCCGTGATGATCAAACACTCTGGCCGTTGGCCACATTTTCTCAATGCGTTCACGTGTGGCGGGAATACTTCCCCCAGGTTCACCAGCAACGATAATGGTTCTCAGTTTAGATTTGGAAAGGATGATACCTTCCTGCGAAGCGACCTCCGAGAGGCGGAGGGCGTAGGTGGGCGTGCTGCAGAGAATGGTGGCCTCGTTCTCCAAGAGGATTCGCAGGCGGGTGGCACTGGCAAGTCCGCCTCCGGGGAAACACAGGCATCCCATTTGTGTAGCAGCCTCGTAGGCCGTCCAGAATCCGATGAAAGGGCCAAAGGAGAAGGCAAACAGGATACGGTCATTTTTTGAAACGCCTGCTGCACCGTAAACTACCTTCCAGCTCTCCAGCATGCCTTGCCAGCTCTCAGAAGTGTCCAGCCAACGTAATGGCTTACCACTGGTGCCACTGGTTTGGTGGATACGATTGTATTGCTCAAGCGAGAAAGTGAGGTTTGTTCCGTAAGGTGTGTTTGTCTGTTGATCAGCGACGAGTTCGCTCTTTGTTGTGAAGGGGCAGCGTGCTGAAAATTCCTCAAGACTCCCAATTGTTTCATCAATTCCCGCGGAGTTCAGTTTTTTTTCATAAAACGAATTGGCGGGGCGTACTGCCCGCAAAAGAGACCGAAGCTGCTTGAGTTGATGGACGTGCATGGCCTCCCGACCAATTGGCGGCGTTTCGGCCATGGGTGTATTATTTCCTTTTCTCTTCTTTCGGGTTTTCAGACGCAATCCCCTGCATATCTATATCTGGATTGACTCTAGATGAGGGGTAGGTTGCGCTTCAAACGTTAATTTAGCCGGCCAATTTATTCGCAGGAGCTACTTCAAAAAGGTCGTATATTTCCGGTGGGATGCGGGTGGCTTTCATTTCACCGGCCTTGTTGCGGCACACACAAGCCACGGTGACACTACCACGGGCCACTTCGGTGTCGTCCTTTCGGAAACGGAAATTGTAACTGATCGTCTTGCTAGTTTTGGCACTAACGAGCAGGTGAATTTCCACCTCGTCCTCAAATTTCAAGGGTTGCATGTAATCGCAGCTGCAATACACACGAGGCCAACCGACACCGAGCTCACTATTGACAATAGACCGCCCCAGCGAACGGAAGAATGCGTGCTCAGCATACTCCATGTAGCGAAAAAAATTCGAGTAATGAACGATGCCAGCCATGTCGGTTTCGTTGAACTCAACCTTGCGGGTAGTGGTGAATTCGTGCTCTGCCATTCAGTCCTCCACGGTCTTTAAGGTTAGTTCTTGGTATAAATCGGCCATTTGTTCTGCCATGTGTTGGATGGAAAATTTTTCGCGCACAACCTCACGTGCCTTGAGTCCGATTGCCTTGGCTTTCGATGGGTCGTGCAGCAATTGTTCGATTGCACCCGCAAGACTCTCTGGTCCGTCGTGATTGTAACACGCGCCCCCACCGGTCAACTTAATCAGCTCCGGAAACGACGCACAATGTGGTTGTACAACTGGCACACCTGCGGCCATTGCCTCTATCACATAGAACCCAAATGATTCACCAAATTGAGCAGGTACGGATAACACTGAAAGCGATTTTAGAAAAATCTGCTTCTCTTGACGGCTAATATTGGGATGAAATTCCACCTCACCAAGCAGCGCCTTGGCATGCAGTCGATCGCGCATTCGCTCGACGAACGGCTCATCTCCCGGACCGGAGCCACCTCCGATTTTTAGCTTCAACTGTGGGATATGATTGGCCTGCTTCAGCTTGATAAAGGCGTCGATGAGTGTATCGAGTCCCTTATCCCTGCACATGCGAGTGAAGTAACCGATTGTCGGTGGGTTGGGTGCCACCGGAGAAGCTTCGTAGCCGTCGTGATTGATACCGTTATACACTACCTCCATACGATTGGCGGGCACTTTGAGTTTTTCACGCATGTGATCGGCATAATATCGGCTGGGGGCGATGAAGCGATCCACATACTGCCCTCTTTCAGTCATGAGTTCCCATACCTCTTCGCACAAATCTTCAGGCATATTGTCAATGTACGGTGCTTCATTTTGTAACAGACAAACAATCGGTACCCCAATGGATTCCTGGAGGCACTTTGCCAAGCCGAGCAACAGTGAGTTGGAAAGACAAATGACATCCGGCTTGGGTTGCTCCTTTAACCAGTTGATGAGTTCCTCAAGTTCGCGCGCCTGATTGCCTTCCCTGCCATTTAGCATGGAGATCGTGAGATCACCGACTTCCTCTGCCTTGGTTTTGCCAACCTTTTTGGCCGCCCAATTGAGCATGTTCCTCGATCCGATAATCCGATGCAGCCACCTTGGTGCTTGACGATAGAACGGAGATTTCTGCTCCAAATAAACATTCACGCCGTTGAAAAAAATGGGTGTTCCTTTCGATTGATCTGGTTCATCCAAAGTTAGTGGCAGATACAGCGGGATCATCGTCACATCGTGCCCGGCCTTGCGTAGTGCGGCGACCAGAGCATTGTCGCGAAAACAATTCCCGCAGTACATCTTACCGGCTCCGGGAGTAATCTGGATGATGTTCACGGTTTTGAATCAGTGGACGCCAGGCTTGCGAACAGGCAATGGATTGCCCAGTGGAAGCGAATCTGGCAGCGGACAAAAATCCTCAATACACTTGAACATGCGACTGAAATCCCTGTTCACGTCACCCGAAAGACAGTCTGTTATATCATCGGCAATGTCAGGATATTTCTGCACCAACTTGCCGAAGCTAAAGTTCTCATTGTAAAATGCGTAGCACAGCTTGCGAATGTTTTCAATGCCTTCGCGGAGAGTTTCCCCGTATTGGGCAAAGCGTCCTGCGGAAAGATCACCATCAGCAAGCGCCTCGTGCGCGGCATCAGCGGCCATCACACCGCTCTTCAGCGCGAACATCAGGCCGCTGGAGAAAACGGGATCAAGAAAACAGTAGGCATCACCGAGTAGCACGAGGCCATCGGTGGCACAGTAGGCCGAGTGGTGGGTGAACTCGTGGGTGACGTAATACTCGCCAATCTGTTTTGCAGGCGTGAGATTGTTCTTCACCCAGTTGTTGTTTTCGATCTCGCGTTCCAGGATGGCTTTGGGGTTGCATACCCCATCGCGGCTCAGATATTTGCCCTCGGCCACAACACCTAGGCTCAAACGATTGTCGTGGAGCGGAATCCACCAGAACCAGCCTTTCTCCGGTACGAACGCCACGCCTGTTGTGCCTTCGTCAATCCCTTTCTGTCTCACGGCCCCTTCAAAATAGGTCCACACGGCCACCTTGTTCAGGTATGGATCGCGCCGTCTCCAACCAATGCGGGTGGCAGCAAGGGTCTCCTTGCCAGTGGCATCGAAAGTGAGCGGCGCATGGAATGTTTTTTTGTTGCCTTCCTTCGTTACGGCTTGGACGCCCATGACGCAGTTGTCTTCCCATGACAATTCCTTTACAGTTATCTCCTCAATCACCTCTGCTCCCTTTTCGCGGGCGTTGTTGAGAAGCATCTGGTCGAATTCCGCGCGCATCACCTGCCAAGTCTGAGCAACAGTTTCCTTATCATACCGATTAAAAAAATAAAACGGTTGGCTGGGCTTGCCGTCAGGCGAGATGAATTGCACGCTGTATTTTTTGACAAAGGCCGAATGCTTGAGGCGATCGATTAGGCCCAATCGCTCCAGAGGATGATATGCGAATGGAATCAGTGATTCGCCAATGTGATAGCGCGGAAATTTTTCACGCTCCAGTACAAGCACTCGGCGACCGTGACCGGCAAGAATGGCGGCGGCCGAACTCCCCGCCGGGCCGGCTCCGACTACAATCACGTCAAAGGAATCGGACGCCATCCTTATTACTTCATCTGGGTTGTTTCAGGCGGTTCCACTCCGTCGTGTCGGTGGCATTGCAGAAGTGGTCGTGCGATCTCCTGCAATGATGGGTTGAGCGGATTGTTGTCATTAAGTGTAACGGGTACTGCGATGTTCGGGCAGGAAAAATTCGTGCAATAACTGGTCAATCTGCAGCAGGCCTTCGCGGTTGATAACTATCCTGTTACTATCGATGGTCAGGAAGCCCCATTCCTCAATGCGCTTGAGCGGCACGGCAAAACGTGCGGTGGGATCGATGCAAAATTTGTCTTTAAAATATTTTAGGCTTACAGAGCCGAGCTTGAGTTGCAGAATAAACTCGCGGATCAGCCGCTCATCATCACTCGGTGTTAGTGCCCTGTAAATAGGTAGTTCACTGTCGTTGATACACTTTGTATATGGATCAAAGTCGCGATGGTTTTGATAATGTGTACCACCGATATGGCCAAAGGCGGCCACGCCAAGTGAAAGAAGATCGGCTCCGGCCCAGAGCTGGTCTCGGTATTCGAAGGTGGTCTTCGCCTTGTCTTTAACGGCGGTGTACGCACTGCCGATAGTGTAACCGGCAGCCTCAAGTTCGTTGAATGCGTAGTCAGTCCAGCGTCGTTTGGTTTCCCAGTCGGCCACTGGCATGGCGAGTTTGTCCTCCTCCTGCATGCGCCGGTATATGGTTGTGTTGTGGGGCATCTCCATCTGGTAAACGGTTACGCTATCGGGAGCCATCTCGATTATCCTTGCCACACAATCCTTCCAGTTGTCCTCGGTTTCCTCAAGCATGCCGGCGATGAGGTCGATGTTGATTAGGGGGAAATCCACTTTGCGTGCAAAGGCATAGGCAGAATCAATTTCACCGCAGCGATGGGCACGGCCGTTGGCCTCCAGGATGTTATCATTATAATTCTGTACACCAAGACTCAGGCGCGTGACGCCCACCTCACGAATAGTGTTGAGCTTGGTATCGGTGAGTGTACCCGGTTCGCACTCGAAGGTGACTTCCTGCACATCATCCCAAGGCAGCAGCGCCTTCATCCCGGCGGTGAGATGTTGCAGTTGATTCTCGGACAGGTAACTGGGGGTGCCCCCGCCGAAATATATAAAGCTAGGATTGCGCTCACCGATGAACTGCTTACCCGCATAAATCTCGAGCTCTTTCAGAGTTGCACCCAGATAGGCCTCGATATCGTTGGCATTCTTGTCAGTGTAGACACGGTAGTAACAAAAGTGGCAGCGCTTACGGCAAAACGGGGTGTGAATGTAAATGCCCAGCGGTGTGTCTGGCTCCGGTTCACGATCCAGGGCCGTGCGGATTTCCGGCACGGCATCCCGTTGCCAGAATGAGTACGGGGGATAATTTGAGACAAAATAATTGCCGACGGCCTTCTGAGTTTCCAGTGGCGGCTTGGCCGTCGGTTCGGGGGATACGGTGCTCATTTCTTCTTCGCACCGAAGCAGTAAACCATGCCATCCTCGCTGCCGATGATGACCTGTCCTCCGACTACAGCAGGTGATGCTGAGATCGCATCGTCGGCTTCGTAGTCCCAGAGGCGTTTGCCGGTTTTCAGCGACACCATGTAAAGCCGCCCGTCATTGGAGCCAACCAGCACCTTGTTACCGCAGACCACCGGCGAACTATTCACCTGCCCACGTGTGGCAAAGGTCCATATCACTTCACCATTATCGCGCCGCAGACAATGCAGTCGCTTGTCCTGTCCACCAAAGATCACCCGGTCCTTGGTCAGCGCTGGTGAGGAGGAATAGGGAAAGAGCCGATCCTTGTAGTTCCACACAATTTTTTCGGTCTTTAGGTCGATACAGAGAAATTCATTGTCGTGATGGCCCACATACACACGCCCCGCGTCTGCCGCCACACTGCCGATGATATAGGACTGGGCATCGATCGATTTCTCCTTGGCGCCCTTGGTGATATCAATGACATGCAGCAAGGCATCGCATCCGCCAAACATCGTGCGGCCATCGGTCAGTGCGGGTGAGCCATTGATGTAATTTTCCGATTCATACTCCCAGATTTTTTTGCCGGTCTTTGCATCGAGACAGTAGAGGAAAAAATCATGGCTGCCGATCAGGACATAAGTGCTCTTGCCATCGGGGGACTTTGTCCAGTTCGGACCGCCCACAATCTGGTCACCCGTCTCAAATTTCCAGAGTTGCTTGCCAGTCTTGGCATCCAGCGCGTAGAGAAATCCGTCTACTCCGCCAAAATATACGCGCCCATCCAGGTACATCGCCGGAGCCTCAATCGGATCCTTGATTTCAAAGACCCACGCCTGTTTGCCCGTGGCAAGATTGATGGCGTAAAACTTGCCGTTATCGGCACCCAGATAGGCATGGCCGTTGCCGGTCACCGCCGAGGCCTTGATGAATTCGCCCACCTTGAACTTCCAGAGCAGAGCCAGTTTATCGGGCAACTGCCCCTGAGCCACACCGGTTAGCCCACGGTTGCCGCGAAAGATGGGCCAATCCGCCTTTTGCCCTCCGTTTACCGAGGTAAAAAAAACGAGGCTACAGGCCAATAGACCCAGATTTTTTAAGGCAAAATAGCGCATACTTCTTGGACGCAATAAATTTGAGTCCATTTAGAAGAACATCAACCATTCCCAGGCTGAAATCAATCCAAAAAGTACGTGCACGTACTAAATTAAGGGGGCCTGCTGATCTGTTCTACCTGTTTAAGGACTTCCGCAGGAAGAGTTGGGGACTTGGGGCCTTTTTTGTTTACCAAGGCAGCACACAAACAATGGCGATTACGACCGCCATAACCATTAAGGAAATAAACACGAAATCAACAGGCCCCGCTTTCATGGGGGGCATCACCGCCAAGGTCGTCTTCGGATTTTTGGGAATCATACCCATAGTACCTCAAGACGGGATACGCCACGGATTGTTTCACGGCATTACGTAAAGAATTGTAAAGAAGAGCTGAATTTAGGGTCGTCACGCCTGCTCAAGGACTTTTACGGGGAGGAATGATTACTTCGTGGGGTTGCTGCCGATGTAGCACTTCGGCAACGCCTTTTTCAGTCCGTCAATCTGAGCCTTGGTGAGGTCGGGGTTGTCTTGGAGAAACAACCTCGTCAACTTCGTGAGCTTCTCCAGACCCTTTGCGGAGGTCAGTTGATTGTCCACGAGATCCAGCTTCGTTAACTGCGTGAGCTCCTCCAAACGCTTTGGCACCTCGGTCAGTTGATTGCCATCGAGATACAGCGTTTTCACCTTCTCCAAGTCCGTCTTGGTGAGCTCGCCTGTGGGCTTCTTGAGTTCTTTGCGAAT
>CAZTTU010000126.1:0-7692 GCA_964616045.1 uncultured Verrucomicrobiota bacterium
TGGCGGGAAGTGATGAATCTGATAACACCAAACGGCTGATCAAGGCGGCTCAAAACCCCAATATCCACATGCTCGGTCATCTTTCGGGGCGGCTGCTGCTGGAGCGCGTGCCGCAAAAACTCAACCAACAGGCTGTCATTGACGCGTGTGCTGAGAGCGGCACGTGGATTGAGCTCAACGCCAACCCCTATCGCCTGGATCTGGACTGGCGCCATTGGCAATACGCCAAGGACAAGGGCGTGAAATGCGTTATCAACAGCGACTCCCATCGCCACGAACACGCGGGGTTTTTGAAACTGGGCGCAGGCATTGCGCGCAAAGGTTGGCTTACCAAGAAGGATGTGGTGAACACCATGCCCCTGACGAAGCTGCGAAAAGAGCTCACAAAGAAACGAAACTAGCGCCGCCGGCGGCGACCCCCAAACCCAAAGTGCTGACCCTTGCCGACACGAGCGGTTTTCATCTTGCGATCTCGTACACTGACCCCAGTGAAGCGTTTTTCATCCAAAATAGTCGTGTAGCGATAATCGAAGCCCTCAAGCTTCTCCCGCTCGATCTTAGTGCCAATGAACCGCTCAATGGCGTCCACGTGCTGGACGTCCTCCGCCACCATAAGGGTAAAGGCATCACCGCTTGCCTCCGCGCGGCCGGTCCGGCCAATGCGATGCACATAATCTTCAGGGTGTTGTGGCACATCGTAATTAATCACATGACTGACGTTGGTGATATCAAGGCCGCGGCTAGCAATGTCCGTAGCCACCAGCACCTCAAACTTGCCGTCGCGAAACCCCCGGAGCGACTTTTCGCGATCGCTCTGGGTCCGGTTGCTGTGCAGGATGGCTACCGAGTGGTTTAACCGTTTAAGGGCCGAACCAATCCGATCAGCGCCATGCTTGGTGCGGCAAAATATGATGACCGAATCATAGTTGACACGGGAAAGCAGCTCAAAGAGCAGGTCATTTTTTTGCTTCTCAGCGACCGGGTAGATCACATGCTTTACTGTCTCAGCCGGTGAGCGTCGCATGCCTATCTCAATGGCCTCAGGATCATTCATGGCCCATATGATAAGTGTCTCAATTGCCGGCGGTATAGTGGCGCTAAAAAGAGCTGTCACACGATCCTTGGGGCATTTTTGAAGAATACGCTTCACGTCAGGCAAAAAACCCATATCAAGCATGCGGTCGGCCTCATCAAGAACAACATGACTGATGTCTCCAAGCTTCGCGACACCCTGCTGCATGTGGTCAAGCAGACGACCGGGTGTCGCCACGACGATATCCACTCCATTCTTTAGCGCGTCAACCTGTTTACCATAGCCGACCCCGCCATAGATGACCGCCACCGTAAGATCGGTGAAGCGGGCGTAATCGCGGATGGCGGTTTCAACCTGTGAAGCCAATTCACGGGTAGGCTCGAGAATCAACACTCGGGTTTTGCCGTGCTTCTTGCCAAGCAGCGAAAGCATAGGGAGAGCAAAGGCTCCGGTTTTTCCTGTGCCGGTTTGAGCGCTGCCGATCACATCTTTCCCCTCAAGCAAAAGGGGGATTGCTCGCAGTTGGATGGGCGTCGGGTCAGTCCATCCCATGGCTTTCACCCCCTGAAGCACCGGCTTGGATAAATTAAGTTTGCTAAACGGCATAAAGAGGGGAGTTTATGGGGTATGGGGCCAAAGGGTGCAAACACTTTTCTTGAGGACAAATAAGATTTCGATTATATTTGGGTCACGGGGCGTAGCGCAGTCTGGTAGCGCGCCTGCTTTGGGAGCAGGATGTCGCAAGTTCAAATCTTGCCGTCCCGACCATTTTCTTTTCATGGAACCCCTCCCGGAAATTATCACCAACGAAGCGCAGCTTGACAAGGTACTCACAACGCCATCGGATGCGCTGCGCGAGTTTATTTCGCAGGTAAAGAGCCCGCTGGTGGTGCTGGGTGCCGGGGGGAAAATGGGGCCAACACTGGCGGTGCGGGCGAAACATGCGGCAGATCTCGTAGGGCATCCGCTCGAGGTTATTGCCGTAAGCCGGTTTTCTGATGCAGAGTCCAAAAACTGGCTGGAGATGAACGGCGTCCAGACACATGCTATAGACCTGCTCAATTCAGACAATTGGGGTTCGCTGCCCGATTCAGAGAATGTCATCTTTCTTGTCGGCCAGAAGTTTGGAACCAGCAGCGATCCTGGCCTAACTTGGGCAACCAACAGCCTTGTGCCCGCCGCCGCGTGCAAACGGTATCCAAACTCCCGAATCGTAGCTTTATCGACGGGTTGCGTTTATCCCATGGTGCCCATCGAGAGCGGTGGCGCAACCGAGGAAACCGCGCCTGATCCCATCGGCGAATACGCCAGCGCGTGCCTGGCCCGTGAACGCATCTTTGAATACCACGCGCAACATAACAGCACACCAACGGCGCTCATCCGGCTTAATTACGCCATCGACCTGCGCTACGGCGTGCTGTTTGACATTGCCAGCAAAATACGCGCCGGCGTGTCAGTCGACTTAACCATGGGGCATTTCAACTGCATTTGGCAGGGCGATGCAAATGACATGATTATCCGCTCGCTCGCATTCTGCCAAAGCCCGGCACGCCCGATAAATATCACCGGCGATGCGATCCTGAATGTTCGGGAAACTGCCACCCGCTTCGGGAAATTACTCGAACGCAACCCTCAATTCACCGGGGCTGAAGCTGATGACGCATGGCTTGGCAACGCCTCTTTAGCTTTTTCCAGGTTGGGCACTCCTTCCATTTCGCTGGAAACAATGTTGAACTGGACCGCCCACTGGGTGAAAATTGATGGTCGAAATCTAGGAAAGCCGACGCATTTCGAAGTGCGCGACGGGGAGTTTTGAGTGCTCGACAGCCCCGCGCCCTCTCCCACAGGATAGCCGCGTGAATCGCGTTGGTATTGGCTATGATGTACACCGCCTAAAGGAAGGCCGCCCGCTTATCTTAGGCGGGGTGGAAATTCAGCATAAGACCGGCCTCGACGGACATTCCGACGCGGATGTACTCATACACGCCATATGCGATGCCGTTCTCGGGGCGATTGGTGAGGGAGATATAGGATCATTTTTTCCACCCAGCGATCCACAATGGAAAAACGCACCGAGCAGAATTTTTCTTGAGGAAGCCGCGCGGCAAATCACCAAGCGTAACGGCCAATTGATCAACGTCGACGCCATGCTCATTGCCGAGGCTCCTAGAATCGCACCGCACATTCCGACCATGAAGGAAAACATTGCTGCCGCGCTTGGCATCGCAAGCGATGCCGTCGGCATTAAAGCCACCACCAACGAAGGAATGGGATTCGCGGGGCGTGACGAGGGTATGGCGGCACATGCGGTGGCGAGCGTAGAGTTGCCCGGTTAACGATCATGGCCGGAAAAGGTGACATCGGCTGGAAGCGCCAAACCAGCGAGGGTGATAAAATTCGGGTAAAAGCCAAAAAGGTGGGCAACCGATGGCTATTCCATATCCGCAACAAACGATTTGACAGTTGGCAGAATTATCCGGAACCGGAATTGACCGACTGGCTTGAGTTGCTTGATGCCGTCCGTCGGCGAATCCAACGTGATCTCATTCCGGAAATTGAGGAAGACCGGCTCATTCGCACGATCAAGGAAAATTACCCTGAGGCAGCGGTATGAAGCCAAACCCCGTAATTGTAATCTCCACCATGAACGAGCAGAAAGGTGCTGAGTTTGGCGACTGGTCCACAAGTCTGTCGCACTGGTACATCCGCGCCATAGCTATGGCCGGCGGCGTACCGTTGCTGGCGCCAAACTTGCCGCAGAAAAATCTAGCGCGCGATATGGTTGCTCAAGCAAATGGCATAATGCTTACTGGCGGCGATGATTTACAGCCGGATTTATATGACACAAACCTACCCAAACACATCAAGGCCAAGGCGGGCGGGGTGGATCCAACCCGGGACCTGTTTGAGTTCCTTTTGATTGAAGAGGCACTCAGGCAACGCAAACCTCTTCTAGCCATCTGCCGAGGACCACAGGTACTCAATGTCGCCCTAGGGGGAGGACTCATAACCGACATCCCCACCGAACGGCCGGGAGCCATGAAGCACCAGATCAAAGGCAAGGCCCACAAACTCGCTCACACCCTTGAGATTGAACCGGATACGCTGATGCACCGGATTTTTCGCCGAGCCACACTTCGCATCAACAGCGCGCACCATCAAGCTGTTGGCGAATTGGCCCCAATGCTTCGCGCCACGGCTTGGACAAGAGATGGCATCGTGGAGGCGGTTGAGTTGATCCAAAAAGACGCTGCGGGCGCGCCGTTTTTATTGGGGGTCCAGTTCCACCCAGAGCGGCTGATTGACGAGCACCCGGAATTCATCAGGGTTTTCAAGGCCTTTGTGAAAGCCTGCCGCGCCTAGATCATTCGCTGGATTTTTTTGCGCAATCGCCCATTACTCGCAATAAGCTCATACGTATATTTCTTCTGCAACGGCTTGCGCCAACATTCCCCACCGGCACATTCGAGGATCAAGCTGCCGGCCGCAATGTCCCAAAGGCTAATTCCATTTTCGCGGTAGGCATCCAATCGGCCCGCGGCAGTCCAAGTCAGCGCCAGCGCCGCACTCCCCATCAAACGCACCTTCAGAACTCGGTGATACAACCGCGTGAAAAGCGGCAAATTCTTCTTGAGCGTTGAACGGGTTTTCGCGAAACCGATGGAGACAATCGAGCTTTCCAGGCAATCTGTTTCACTCACATGGATGGGACGGCCGTTGAGCTTTGCCCTACTTCCCCGCTTTGCTGACCACATCTCATCCAGAAAAGGATCATATATCACCCCCGCTTCAGTTCGGTATTCCGACCAATGCCCTCCGGAATCTTCATTGCAACTTTGCAGGGCGATGGAAATACACGCATGCGGCAACCCACGACTGAAGTTCACAGTGCCATCGATGGGATCAACCACCCACCGCCATTCCGAGCATGGATCACCCACGGTTCCCTCTTCACCAAGAATTGCAATTTGCGGAAACGCCTTTCGCAATACCCGCTCAATCATTCGCTGGCTACGTCCATCCAGCTCCAGCTTGATGTCATGGGCGGTCTGCTGGTCGATGAGTTTATTGGCACGCAACTGTCGCTTCAAAAATAAACCCACCTTCCGAGAAATATCCTCGGCACATTTTTGTGCCGCATTGACATTTGGTTTTTTCATCCGCCAGACAACCCTTCCAGGCGGATCCACCCCTTTGAGCGGTAATACATCCAACCTACCTTTTCCTGTAAAAAGATCTGTAGAGACTCTAGTCGATCAATTGAAGGCAAAACCTTCAACTTTCCCTTTGGAACACTCCTAAAACCGCAGCCCACCGGAATCACTTTAACCCCGGATGATTCGAACACTGCCTGAGCCCGAGGCATGTGCCATGCTGTGGTAACCAGAAATATTTCACCCCAGCCATTCTCATCCATCAGTTTCTTGACGGCCTGCGATTCCCCATATGTATTTCCAGAATCTCCAAGAGTGTCGATTGGCACGTCAGCCAATTCCCATCGCTTAATCCAAGGTTCGATCACGCTGTGTTCTGATTTCCTGCCATCATTTGACCAATACATACCTCCCCCCACATACAATCGACCGGCCTTACCCGCCTTGATCAATTCAATACCCGTCAAAATTCGATCAAACGTTTCCGAAGCGTCAATTCCGGTCAACTCCTCATCACCACCTGAGGTGTATCCACCAAGCACCACCACGGCGTCCGCTGTGGTGTTTCCATCAATGGTTCCGCCAATATATGGCTTTTCCAATGTGCCGATCAAACTGGAAGAAATTGTCGTACTGCCAAACAGAAAAAGAAATATAACCATCCCACCATTGATCGCGGCCCAGCGGTGTTGGCGTCTGTAAATCTGCCACGCGCACATGAGAATAAGTATGATCCAAATTATGACGATCGGTTGGAGGAGTTGTTTTACCAGGTCAGCCACAATGATTTGTCGTTCGTTTACGATTCGCTAAGATACTCCAACGCCTTTCGCGCTTGTTGATCTTTCTCCTGCCAATCCGCCAGCCTATCCCGACTCTCCTGAAGCACTTCCTCTGGCACTTTCTCGACAAAATTTGGGTTATTTAGTTTCGCGTTGACCTTCGCAATTTCCTTCTCAATTTTTTCAAGCTGTTTCCCCAACCGCTCCTTCTCAGCTCCCACATCCACCAGCCCATCCAGCGGCAGATACAATTCCCCCAACAAAGAGCGAGCCGTTGGCGTGCCTTTGCGCGGAGTAAAGGCCTTATCCACTTTCAATGACTCCGCATTGAGCAGGTTTTGCATGACTTCGATCTCGTATGATTCCAAATAACCGGCGGGCTTAAGAATGTATTCCACTTTTTTAGCAAAAGGGATGTTGCCAATGCCGCGGAGGTTGCGACCGGCCGTCACCAAGTCATGCTTTGCATCAATGAGTTGGTCAACGGTTTCATCCAGACCATAATGGGCCTTGAATTCATCATCCAGTGGTTTGGGCCAGCGGGCTGTCATGATCGTCCTGCCCCCCTGCTCCTCTGGCATATCTGTCGAACAACCCAGGCCATGCCACAGTTCCTCCGTGATATACGGAAGGAACGGATGGAAAAGGCGCAGCGTGTGCCCCATCACAAAATCAAATACCGCCAACACATTGGTTGTTCGCGCAGCATTCTCGCCAAAGAAGGTCGCCTTGCAGGATTCAACATACCAGTCGCAAAACTCACTCCAGAAGAAACGGTATAACGTTGCGGTGGCGTCGGTGAAGCGGTAGGACCCGAAGGCAGCGGTGACTTCGCGGATGGCCTGGTCCAGGCGCATTAGAATCCACTTATCGTCGCTGGTGAGAAGCGCCGGATCAATTTCGCCCTCAGTTTCGCCGCCCTGCATTTGACGGAAGCGGCAGGCGTTCCAGAGCTTGTTACAAAAGTTTCGCCCCAACTCAACATCCTTTTCGTCAAAGAGCACATCGAGCCCCAGAGGGGCGCTTCGCATGGTGCCAAAGCGCAGCGCATCAGCGCCGTACTTGTCAATCAGTTCAAGTGGTTCGGGCGAGTTGCCCAAGCTCTTGGACATCTTGCGATTCTTCTTATCACGAATGATCCCGGTGTAATAGACATTCTGAAACGGCAGATCACCGCGAAACTCATGGCCGGCCATGATCATGCGCGCAACCCAGAAGAAAATGATGTCCGGTCCCGTAACCAGATCCGTGGTGGGATAAAACTTTTTGAGGGTATCGGTTTCCTTTGGCCAACCCATTGTGGCAAAGGGCCACAGCCATGAACTGCACCATGTGTCGAGCACATCAGGGTCCTGCTCCCAGCCCTCACCCTCAGGCGCTTCCAACCCACAGAAAATCTCCTCACCGCGATACCACACGGGAATGCGATGCCCCCACCAGAGCTGACGGCTAATGCACCAGTCCTGTAGGTTGCCCATCCAGTGGTCGTAGGTCTTCGTCCAGCGCTCCGGGTAAAACTTCATCTGCCCTTTGGCAACACACTCACGCGAAACCTCCTGGCTAGGATACTTGAGAAACCACTGCTCTGAGAGGCGCGGCTCGATGGGCACATCGGCGCGTTCACTAAAGCCAACACTATTCCTGTAATCCTCATCCTTCACCAGCGCACCAATTTCCTCAAGCTTGGCCGTGGCAACCTTGCGCGCTTCAAAGCGATCCAATC
>CAZTTU010000127.1:0-7689 GCA_964616045.1 uncultured Verrucomicrobiota bacterium
GTGAGGACTCTATTTGTGCCTCCTTCTGCTATTGGCAGGATATTGGTGGCAATGACCGATGGAATGGAATTTGTATCTACTTCTATTGCCGGCAGTCCGTTGGTGGAGATATTTTCTGGAACAGCACCGGGCACCGGCTCTGCACCAGCCACGGAAAAGCAGAGGCAACCAACCAATAAAATAATTGGCACGGACTTCATGCCAACACGCTACCATTTTGTGCCAACATGTAAAACTGAAAATATTACGAAGAAACAAAAATGGCTCCAGAGGAAGGACTCGAACCTTCAACCCTGCGGTTAACAGCCGCATGCTCTACCATTGAGCTACTCTGGAACTCGGAGGCGAGGAGGCTAACGAAGCATCCTGAAAGCGTCAATTTGTTTCCTAATCACGTTGACATTGCGCACAATAGTAGGTGCTGCGCGCAGCCTGGATAATTTTGCGAATGGGCGCGCCGCATCGTTCGCACGATTCCCCTTCTCGCGCGTAAACCCGCAGGCGTTCCTCATATTCTTCAGCATTGGGTGCGCTGCCGTAATAAAACAAACCGTCACCCGCGCCCTGTCCCGCGAAATCCAAGGATACCGTGCTGCCGCATTCGATGGCCTCGGAGAGAACTTCGCGAATGGCTTCAGCCAACCCATCGCACTGCGCGGTCGAAAGGCGACGGCCCATTTTTCGCGGGGAAATTCGCGCGCGAAAGAGCGCCTCGCTGGCGTAGATATTTCCCACGCCCGCGAGCAAGGTTTGATCTAGCAGCTTGGGCTTGACGGCCTGCGTGGTACGCCGCAGTGACTTGTGCAATGTGCTCCCGGAAAACGACGCCGTTAAGGGTTCGGGGCCCAATGTTTCCAACGGAGATTTATCGAGTGTCATGCGGCCAAAGTAGCGCGTGTCTTCAAACACAAAAGCGTGCCGTCCAAGGCCAAACGAAACTGCCGCGTGCTTGGGTAATTTTATTTTAGCTGGCTGCAAATACATGCGACCGGTCATCCCCAAGTGGCCAAGCAGCATGAAGGGTTCCCGCTGCGACAGCTTCATTTTGAACAAAAGATATTTGGCCCGGCGCGTTACACTCCTGAAACGTGCACCCACCAGTTTTTCGCGCATGAACTTAGTGCGTGTGGGGCGGATGCTCTTGACTCGATGGATCGTTACCGCGCGAATGGTTTTGCCGCGCAGTGCGGAATCCAAATGGCGCGCAAGCACTTCAACCTCAGGAAGCTCCGGCACGTGCGCAGTCTAGCGGCGACGACGCCCCGGCGCAAACGCGTTGGGCTGATGACGCACCTCATCCACACGGCCATCAGCCAGCAGCACTTCCACAATATCGAACCGATACGGAATATCCGGATGACGCAGCAAGCGCAAATAATCACGAGCGGTGGCGATGAGCTTGCGTTGTTTATCGGCATTCACTGCGGCAGCCGGCCGGGCCCAGGATTCTGAGGAGCGGGTTTTCACCTCAACAAATACAAGGGTCTTGCCCTCGCGAAAAATGAGATCAATCTCGCCATGTTCCGAGGAGAAGTTGGCATAGAGAAATTTAAGGCCCGCTTTCTTGAGCTGACGCTTCGCTGCGCGCTCGCCCAACCGGCCACGGCGCAAGTGCTCCGGCTCATCCCGACGCACCCATTCGGCAATCCAATCACCCAAGACCATAATGTAAAGTAGCCAAAGGGAGCCTTCCGGCAAGCGGGAATGAAAACTCTGTGCTCCAGCACTTCGTTGCCAAATACGCGCTCCACTGGAGCTTCGGAAGAAAAGGACAGCTCGATGGTACGGGCCTCCTCGTCGATGTTGTCTTTGCGCTCAATTGTCGAGCTGCGGTAAAGAATTTCCTTCGCCATTTCTGGTTGGCGGAAGTTCGGGTTTGGGGGAGGATTTGAGCACCATGAAATCCATCGACATCAAATCCATCATCATTGGCGCACTTCTCACCTCAACCATCTTTCTCGGCGTGGCTGCTACGAGTAAGGATGATGCTGGCAAGTGGGACGGTAAGCAGGAATGGCTTACCACAACCGAAATAGTCTTGAGAAATGCAGGTCAAGAGGAATTTTACAAAGCGCCGGGCGATAAGGAAGCTCACTATCATAAAGTGACAGGATGGGAGCCAATGTATGTACATGAAAAGTGGGGTTGGATATACCGAAAGCGTATCAAATAATCACTCCGACTCCGGCTCAACAGACCGATCCGCGTCCAGCTCCACGCCTTTGGATTCCGCAAGCTGATTGTCAGCGGCGATTTCCTCGAAAGTGTCCTCAATATCCCCACCCGCCTCGCTGATAATTGCGCGGCGGCTTTTGAATCCGTTTTCCACGGACACCACGTTGGCTTGGACATCCTTGAGCGGGTCAACCCAAGGCCAGCGGCGTGGTTTCCATTCAATGGTGCTAAACTTATCGTACTTGGCAGCGGGAAGATTCAATGCACCGGACAGCAGCGCGCACCGGAGCGAAGCTAAGCCGGTGGATGGGGCACGGGCCATGTTGCTTGAGGGCGGCGAGGTGGGCAGCGGTGCCGTAGCCTTTGTGTTGGGCGAAACCGTATGCGGGCCATTGTTCGTGGTATTGAAGCATGAGATGGTCGCGGATGACCTTGGCGAGGATGCTGGCCGCGGCGATGCTAAAACTCTTGGCGTCGCCCTTGATAATGGAAGTCTGAGGCGTGGGGAGCGTCGGCACGGGGCGACCATCCACCAACGCGTGCGCGGCAGGCGGGTCGAGTTGGGCGAGGGCGGCGTTCATCGCTCGATAGGTGGCTTGCAGGATGTTGATCTCATCGATAAGCGCAGCGTCTATGATCCCGATGCCAAAATGAATTTCAGTTTCCACGTGGATGGCATCGAAAAGTTCCTCGCGGATTTTTTCAGTAAGCTGCTTGGAGTCGTTGAGACGCTGGAGGGATTCAGGGAGGCCTTCGGTGACCCATTCAGCCGGCAATACCGCCGCCGCCGCCACAACCGGCCCGGCGAGCGGGCCGCGCCCGGCTTCGTCCACACCGGCTAGGCGCGTGAGTCCGCGCGCATGATGTTCCAGCTCGAAATGGAATCGATCCACACACAGGTTGTGGCCGATAGGAGACGAATTGGGAATGGAAAGATATTCGCGGGACTACTTGCGCTCCTTAATGGTCACGGCCCGTTTACCAACCCGCTCGCGAAGGTAGTTTAGCTTGGCCCGCCGCACCTTGCCTTTGCGTTCCACGGTCACCTTCATCACATTGGGACTGTTCACGGGGAAAATTCGCTCCACGCCCTGACCATAGCTAATGCGGCGAACAGTAAAGGTGGCGTTCAATCCGCGACCACGGCGGCCAATAACAATACCCTGAAACACCTGTGTTCGCTCCTTACCTCCTTCCTTTACGCGCGTGTGCACCTTGACGGTGTCACCCACGTTAAATTCCAGAGGTGTCTCGCGGTATTGTTCTGACTCAATTTTGTCAAATAGTGCCTGGCTCATTTTGTTGTCTCGTCGTTAAAATTTTTGTTGTTGTCTTTCTGCAATTCGGGCCGGCGTTCGGCGGTTCGTTGCTCAGCCTGTTCGCTCCGCCATTTCTCTATCTCCGCATGGTTGCCCGACAGTAAAACCTCGGGCACTTTCATGCCGCGAAAATCCGCGGGCCGCGTGTACTGCGGATATTCCAGCATGCCGTCGCTAAAACTTTCTTCCGCGCTGCTGGCGTCATCACCAAGCACACCGGGCAATAGCCGCGTGATGGCATCTATCACCACCATCGCGGGCAGCGCCCCATTAGTCAGCACGTAATCACCGATGGAGATTTCGTGATGCACCCGCGTGCGGATACGTTCATCAAAACCCTCGTAACTGCCGCACAAAAGCAGCAAGTGCTCGTGCGCCGACAGCGCGCGCGCCTTGGGCTGACTAAAGGGCTCACCTTGCGGGGTGAGCATCACCACCTGCGTGGTGTCATTCCTCAGCGCCTCGATTGCTTCAAAGATCGGTTCGGGCTTGAGCACCATTCCCGGACCGCCACCGTAGGGTTCGTCGTCCACAGTGCGGTGCCGGTCATGCGTCCAGTCCCGTAAATTATGTATGGCCAGCTCCAGCCGACCGTTTTCGCGCGCGCGTCTGATGATGCTCTCATCAAGCGGCCCCGCAAACATTGCAGGGAACAGCGTCAGCACGTCCACTTTCATGGGCTCGCGAGCTCACGCGATAGGTGTTGGCGCGGCCGACTTGCCGGCCTAGTCATCATCCTCAATGATTTCCAAACCGCAGCGAAGGCCTTTTTTAGCCCCTCCGGCCTGGACCAGCGAACGGATGGCGTTGATTGTCACACCCCGCCGACCGATCACCTTGGCCACGTCGTCCGGATCCATGCGCAGCTCGTACACCGTCGATCCGTTTTGCTCGACCTCCGTTACTGTCACGGCCTCCGGCTCGTCAACCAAGCTCTTAACCACATACTCTACAAAATCTTGCATGACAAAAAGCGACTAGGCGCTGGCTGTGGCAGCACGGCGCGCCTTACGGATAAAACTTCGCACAGTGTCACTTGGTTTGGCACCAACACCTAGCCAGTACTCCGCTCGCTCAAGGTTTATGGTGAAATTTGGCTCCTCCTTGGAAAGCGGGCTATAGGTCCCCAACTCTTCCTTCGGACGACCGTCGCGGGGTTTGCGACCATCGGTTGCCACAATACGAAAAACCGGCGTATTGCGAGTGCCGACTCGTTTCAATCTCAACTTTACTGCCATGATAAAAACCCATCGAGTCCCGGCCAATCATGCCAGAATCTTCAAAAAGGGGCCGGAATCTACCAAGCCCGCCTGAGATTGCAAGACCTCTTTTGACCAGATTATCATATTTCCAATCGCGGCATCACCATTTGCAATCCCAACGGTTGTACGGTGATTTTCCCCGGCAATTCCCCCATGGCATCACCATCCAGCTGCACCGAGACTCGTTTGTTGTCTGCCGATGTTAGTTCAATTACTTCTGCTTGAAGATAATGTACACCTTCGAGTTCCGGCAACGTACCGGTGAAAATCGCCTGCGCATATTGCGGAACACGCCATTTTTCCACACGCTCGGCCACGATCGCATCAACCCGGCCATCATCCAAGCGCGCCTGTGGAAACACATCGAAAGGCCCACCGTACATGTGGCCGTTGCCCAGCATGATAAGCTCAGCCGATTCAATCACCCGCTCACTCGCCTGCACTCGAAATGTTGGCATCTGCTCATTTGCCGCTCGAAATCCGGCGATGATATAAGCCAATTGGCCAGATCGTTTTTTGGTTTCCCACCGCACCAACTCACACGCGCGCGCATCAATTCCCGCCCCGCCCAAAGCGGGGAAACAGCGCTTCAGTGTTTTGCCATCGCGTTGCAATTCCATCCATGGCAAATCTATTTTCCTAGAATATCCCCGCCGAATTACCCGCCATGCCGCCTCGAAGTCCAGCGGTATTCTCAATTCCCGGGCCATTACGTTCACCGTACCCATCGGCAAAATCCCCAATGCAATCTGACTCAATCCTTCCGGATTCCGTACCACACCATTGACCACCTCGTGTACCGTGCCATCACCGCCCGCCGCCACCAACATCTCGAAGCCATCAATCACCGCCTGCTCAGCCAAGTCCTCCGCATGCCCTGGTCCTTCGGTGGGCATCAATGTGCATTCATCCGAAATGTAATCCAATTGGGATTGCAAGCCTCGCGCCTTATCACCTTGTGCTGTGGGATTAAATATAAGCCCGATGCGCATATGCAGAATGTGCCGCCAATAAACGCCACCGTCGAGAACCGAAGCCGCTAGAGAATTCGTAGCCGGCCCGCTTGGCGTGGACTTGCGATTGCCTTGGAAATATATTCCTTGGCCTGGCGCACTGCCTCGGGCAATCGCTTTCCATTCGCCAATTCCGCTGCAATGGCTGCCGAATACACGCAGCCGGTCCCCGGCAACGAATTTCCCTTGCTACGCGGCGCCGCCAGCAGCCACTCACCTTTCCCGTCAAAAAGAACATCCACCGACTCGTTGATGCGCGGCAGGTGTCCACCCTTTACCAGTGCCACACACCCATACGTTTCGTAAAGCATACGTGCCGCCACACGCAAATCTTCCGGCTGTCGAATATCCAATCCCGTGAGCTTTTCCGCTTCCGGCACATTCGGCATCACCAGCCCAGCCAAGGGCAGGAGTCTGGCCTGCAACGCTTTTAGGGCCGAGGTTTGCAACAAAATTGAGCCACTGGAGGAAATCATCACTGGATCAATCACCAGCGGAAATCGTCGCTTTTGCTCGAAAAAATCAGCGACGCATTCGACCGTTCTCACAGTCAACAGCATGCCTGTCTTTGCGGCCTTGGGCGTAAACGCACTAAACACAGCCTCCAGCTGCTTCAGGATCATTGCGGGCTGGACGGGCTCGAGGGCAACAACTTCTTTCGGGTTTTGCGCAGTGATCGTGCTCACCACGTTTGTGCCGTGCACACCCAAGGCCGCAAAGGTGCGCAAATCAGCCTGAATCCCCGCCCCACCACCTGAATCTGATCCAGCAATGGTGAGGGCGACTGGGATTTTATCGGGCGAGGACATTATTCCTTCTTCGCTTTTCCTCTTTCCTTAAACTGTTTTTGAAAACGGAATTTCACCTCGTAGGCTTTAACTGCTTTGTCGATTGCAGTTTCCACCAGCAGCCCGTGAATTCCTATTGGCAGATCATCAGCGATTTTTTCCACCTGCTTGAACAACATCATACGGCCGAATTTCATCTCCGTCTTAGTCTGTGCTCGAATGTCGTATTTTTCGGATAGATAGGGGAAAAAATCATAACTATGCCTCTCGTCGACCGGCAGCTCAACGCGAAGTATGCGCATGCCTGTCTTCCCGCTGTCAGCCAGCTGGGCGACCAATCCCTCCGGCGGGTTGGTCGTGGGCAGTTTGGCCTGCCAATCGCGAATACTCAAAGCATCCGCAGACACCAGTTTCCTCTTGCCGATAATCAGTGACGCCTTTACCATCTTTTCACCCAACACACAGCCCACGTTGCATTCCAACCAGCCCACCTTGGCCCGAATGGTTTTTTCTCCTAGAGGCATATTTTTAGCCAAACGCAGTTGGGCCATCAGCATCACCTCCCGATGGTAGACATAAGCCGCGCTCACTTGAGCAAAAGGATATTTTTTCGGCGTTGGCCACTGCATGGGGCCGGCTGTAATCCCTTTAGGCAATTGCCATTTGATCTCGGGGGGCTGACCGGCGTCACCCCCATTACGCCAATAAATGTGCCAAGGCTCTGGCATGGTGAAGAGCACACCTGCCATCACTGTGCTTCCCAGCCTGACCTCTGAAGCGGACAGCAACAGCCTTACTTCTGTTCGTGCGGAAGAATTCGAATCCTGAGTCTCACCAAAAAGCAAGACACAGCAAGGAAGACATAGGCTCACCAAAACTAATGGCACTAATCTCATTGTTACTATTTAATTCAGTAACTTTGCCCGGAATTTTACGCGGTAGGAGCGATTGGGGTCGCCCTTGGCGGGGCGCGGAACAAGCAGGAAGTCATCAGTGATAACCGGATTCAAGTCCTGTCCCTCAATAATTTCCACATTGCTAATGCGTTGCTTGAGGAAGGCCACAATTGGGCGGCCACCGCGTTGGGAGCCGTTGTTGTTCACGGTATCAAAACTCTTTGAGCCAAGGTTGG
>CAZTTU010000128.1:0-7621 GCA_964616045.1 uncultured Verrucomicrobiota bacterium
GCTGGTCGGCGGGCGGCCAAGTGCCGCCAGCATCAAGTGCTGCAGCCTTGCCCACCCTAACCCGAACTCTCTTGAGGCCAAAAAAAATCACGGGTGGATGAGCAAGGAGGTTGATGAGGCCGCGCAGAGTTACTCTATTTGTTTTGGTGCCGACGTCCAGAAAGGACACTGGGGTATAATGCTGCTAACCCGTAACCACGGCGGTAAATGGAAGACTGGTTACAAGTACAAGTATCCAGGCGGCGAACTCCCAGATGGTGGTCGAAGGGCCCGTCGTGGTAGCATGGTCAGTATAGAAAAAATTGAAGGTTGGCTGGATCCGAAAAAACTACCCCCTGATCGGCTACGAGACGCAGTGATGGGCTTGCGGGCCAACGAAGGCCAGATGGCTTTTTGTGACGGCAGTGCCAAAATGGTGAACGACCAGGAGTTGCAACAAGCTCTAGCCATGCACGGCAAAAGCACCGAAGGTGTGTTGAAGATACCAAACTACAACGTCACACGTCCGCGGCATTGAAGTTGGGTTCGGTTCGTAGCCACCACCATAGGTTGTAGATTATTTCTTACCTTTTGTCCTGTCGCCAGGCTTGCTCCCCGGGGGGCTCTTGCTCACAATAACCTCCAGCTTGGGCTTCTCCTTTTCCAGTTGTTTTAACCCTTTCTTAGTTATTTTGGTGTCGTGCAGCTCAAGAATTTCAAGTCTTTTCAGTTTTACTATTTCGCCTAGAACCTTGTCCTCGATCTTGTCCCCGCTAAGGATCACAATTGTGATATGGCCGGTCTTGGGATCACGTTCACCCACTTCGCCAGCTAATGAGAGGATTAGCCTTTGGATCTTTTTTTCCTCAGCCGGTTGGGGCAATTCCGGTGCAGTATCAGGGATTTTCTGGCAGCCTGCTGATACAGCCAAAATGCCCGCCAACAATGAAACAACGCGCATTACGATTCGTTCATGCATCCAACAAGACCCCCCAAGACCGAAACCTGTGCCCTTCTACCTCAAGACTCGTTCCTCATCAATCGCAAAATATCCGCTGAAAATTATAATTTCAAACCTATGTCATGCACTCATTGGCTCAAAATGCGTGAATTTTGCTCTAGGTGCGTGATAATTGTTCAATCGGACTGTGAAATGGTGCACAAAAAACGCAAAAATGTCCTGTATACGCCACTATTTGGATTGGCATGGCGGTTGCTATAGGGTTGGCAGCTAATTAACCGCGCTGGCAGGTTTGCATGGGAATCATGGAAATTAAAGGCGCACAACCCAAATAACGGAGAGAAAATAGAATGAAAGCCAAAACACAAAAGGGATTCACCCTGATCGAACTGTTGGTTGTGATCGCCATTATCGGCATTCTGGCCAGTATGCTTCTGCCGGCTCTAGCCAAGGCTAAGACCCGCGCGAATCGCATCAAGTGTGTGAGTAACATCAAGCAAGTTGGCAGCGCCTTCAAGGCGTTTGCGAATGACAACAACGACCGCTATCCGTGGTTGCTGGAAGACAAGGATAAGACTGCGCAGGGTGATGGCGCGGATGCATGCTGGGTCAATGAGACCAACCTGCTCCTTGGCCAGTCGTCCATCAAGTCGAACCTGGGTTCAGCCAAGATTCTCGTTTCGCCGCTTGATCCGGATCTCCAAGGTCTGAACGACGGTGTTGACTTGGTCGACTGTACCACCACGGCCCCATGCGCGAGCCTTGATCCTCTTCCGGGAGAGAACGGTGTGCCGAATGGAGCTCACAGCTACGGAGTCGTTAATGGCACCTTTGGTGCGTGTAACGGTGATGTGGATGGGAGGGGTTCTGATGACGCCCGTCCTAACACTATCCTGACGGTTACCCGGAACATCAATGGCCCCGAAAATGGCGGGGATAGCCTGAACGACCGTGTGGAGATCAGTGGCAACTGGGGCGAGACTGCTATCTGGTTTGGCGCGGACTCAAATCCGCTTGACGATCGCACCATGGCGAGCTTGAACTCCAATGCTGGTCAGCTCGGATTGGCTGACGGCAGTGCGGCTCAGTCCAACAATGCGGACTTGGAAGCCAAGACAAACGCGCATTGCCTGGAGTTGGGCGGTAATTACAAGGGCGGACCCTCCGGTATCCTTGATACCCCGAACGACTAATACAAAGTCGCGATTAAGGAAAATAAATTCATGGTGCCCTTCGGGGCACCTTTTTTTTTCAATTATTATGTTGGGCCTAATTGCGTGATTTTCCTTTACGCTGCGCAATGTCTACGCCATCGAATAAACAAGGATGAAAAAATCCCCGATAAATTACTGGTCGATTAATGGCATGCGGTTTGCTAGACAATTTCTGGCAGACAAATGTGCAACTATTCCGCATGGGAGTGGAACATATGGCTGTGTTTTTGCATCGAATAACTGGAGATTGTGGCGTGAAGCTGTATTTAGGAATTGATTAAATTTGTTTGTCACCCACGATGGGGTTGGATCGTATGCGAGAAGGTGATCTACAGCTGAGGCGAGAGGAGCAGTCGTTGAGCGTGACTTCAATTAGGGGTTATACGCTGGTTGAAGTTATCGTGGTGATCGGCATTATTGGGATTCTTGCCGGGATGCTTTTGCCTGCCATTGGCGCGGTTCAGCGTCGTGCGTTAAGATCTCGCTGCGCAAACAATATCAAACAGATTAACCTCGCCTTCACTGCTTTCGCTACGGACATGTCGATGAAATATCCTTGGGTGTTGAATAAACGTGACCAGCTGGCTTTGGGGTTCTCTCCTTACGGTGCGTATGACACGCGGGAATTATACGGCAATGCGATCGTTCGTATGATGCTGGGTACATCCATGCTTCTGGTTTCACCTCATGACTCAGAGCGCCAGCCGGCTAATAGTGAGTTCGAAGAAAAATTCCGCTGGGTCGACTTTATCCCTTCGGAGGTGACTAGTTATGGGCTTGGAGCAGGTTCGCGTTCGACTGCCATAGAACCTGAATACTGCGCGGATCAAACGCACCCTCTAACCATACTCACGTTTACTCGGAACATAAAGGGGCCGATCAATGGCGGTGACAGCTTTAGCAACCAAACCGGGGGAAATCCCGACGGGGACCCTGATCATACCCGTTATGCTACCTGGGTGGGAGTGGAGGATACAAAGCGCGATATGGAAAATGATCGGGCTATGACCAAATTGAGCGGCAAAAAAGGGCAATTAGGTCTGACTGACGGCAGTACTCACATGTTCGACCAAGGTGATCTTGAGGCTCAAATTCGGTTACATCATGGTGACATAGGCAACAATTACACCGGCATCCCATCACCGATCATCGATACCCCCAATGACGATATTCCGGGAAGACACTCTGAATGGCGGGACTGGAACGCTACTCAGGCGGCGCCACCCAAGAAGAAGTAGAGCTCTCACCGTCAATTTTTTCGGGCGGAAGAGGAGATCAACAAGTATTACGGTTTAGCCATGATCGGGCCTGTGTTTTGGGCTGTTTGCGGTTGAAAAGAGTCGGTCGTGCGAGTAGGCTTCCTTCTCTTACCCAAGCAGTCTTTGTTGGTCGTCAAGTCAGTATCTGAACAAATGGGCTCCAATCCGCATCTTAAATGGCAGGCGGCGGCGGTGATCGTGTCGATACTTTCGGCTATTGCTATTGTTCGATCTGCACCCGAATTGCCTCCGGCTAATTTTAACATGCTCGGTTACCTTGATCAGCGAGTGGGACAGAAGGAAAACCGCAAGGATGTCCGTTGCTGGAGTTCATTTAACAAGCTGGGAATGTTTCTGACCGGTTGCGAGATCGATGAGGCGGCCAAGAGCGAGCGGATTGAGCAGCACATGAAACTGATTCAGGCTTTGTGGGAGGCTGCCAAAGAGAAATCTCAGGGTGCGGATACCATCCCGGCAAAGGCGGTGAGCCGGGTATTAAAGAAACGCTTTCCCCAGGCGACAGGCTCAACCGGAGTAAGTTTCCAGTTTGGAGGCGGCGCACCCACCTTGGTAATGACCGATGCGTTGCGCGATTATGATGACACCATTGAGCCATGGCGCCTGCTGCAGACATGGGCCTCACACAATATCGGGGAACATGGCTGGTTTGCCTCCCCTCAGCCCTTTAGTGAGGAGGCGTTGGATGTGATGTATAATTTTCTGAAGGCATTTGATTTGGCTGTGCAACGTGAAGCACGCAGGTTGGCCATGGAGCGCCAGCTTGCTGGCATTGACGCACAGGCCATGGCCGCCGCCTTTGAGGGCAGTTCACAGCATAAAACCCCCTAACCCAGTGAACGAGGCTGCTTTTTCGAACAGAACCATGACACTCAATGGCAGTGTAGCTTCTAGCTGGTTGGCAACTCTGGCAGTGTCGGGATTCCTGGTGGGCGGAGCGCTCTGGTGGAAAGCCCAGGTGGTTCAATCCCAGGTTAAGATTGCCGAGTCCCAAAAGGAACATCTGTCGCGCACCCGGAAGCTGGTGGCCCAAAAAATCGGCTCCCTGGAAGCCTACAACCAAGCCATTCCCACAAACGTTTACTTGCGTGAATTCTACAACTGGACTGGAGAAAGGCCGGTGTCTCCGGAAGCGTTTGATGTGATGTCACGTCTCATGGTGACTCAAATTGTGCCTCAACTGTGGCGTGAAGCACAGAAACTCGGTGGTGATTCACGGTTGGTGCCACATTATGCCGTGGCCGAGGCGATTCAATCCCGCTGGCCCCAGCAGCTTTTGCCCAACGGGCACGTGGTGTTGTTTCCGGTTCATCCCAGATTACGCAAGGTTGCCTCGGAATATCGACAGGATTATTTTCGGGATACCGGGTGGCATTGGCGCTGGATTGGGGAAGCAATTGAGCAGGGTGCACTGGGAGATTTGAGCAAAGTCAAGGAGTTGGACATATATGCGGCTGAAGAGTTCAGTGAATTTCTTTCTGTCTTGGCCGTGGGTATTCTGGAGTGGGCAGATCATTTTTACCCCGCTGAATCTGGAACGGTGGTCGATGCGGAGGTAATGCGGCAAACGATTGCCAGGCTGGAGGAGCTAGGTAAGGAAGGAGGCGCGGAAGCGAAGGCAAATCCTGTTCTGTACTCTGCGTTAACTCAGGAGTCGGTGACTCAAGGAGTGCCCCAGCCGATGTTCAAGGAGGCAACGAAGCGATTGGAGCTTAATTTTCATCACACTGCAGATCCAGATCTCATAAAGCGGCGCACTGAACTTGTGGTGCCCACCGGCATTGCCGGCGGAGGCGTGAGTGCGGGAGACTTTGATGGCGATGGGTATATGGATCTTTATTTTGCTGGCGGGGGCGGCGGACAATTGTGCCGGAATGTTGAAGGCAAACGATTTCAGGATGTGAGCCCAACTGCCGGGCTGGTGCGTGATGGCGAGACTCGTGCCGGGTATTTTGTTGATTACGACAATGATGAGGACCTTGACCTTTTTCTGACATTTGTTTTCGAGCCCAACCGGCTTTACCAGAATGATGGCTCTGGGAATTTTACCGATGTCTCTCAGCTTGCGGGTATTGGTGGTGGTGAGCATGTCACTCACGAGGCGCTGTGGTTTGATTATGACAATGACGGCCTGCTGGATCTCTACGTTGCCAACTTTGGTATGTGGCCCAACGGTGACTCGCCGGACCTGACCATTGATAATAATTCTGCGCCGCCCAACCAGCTGTATCACCACAAGATCGTGGAGGGGCGGCATATCTTTGAGGAGGTGGCGGCCAAAATGGGTGTCGATGACCGTGGTTGGACGCATTGCGCGGGCGCGTGGGACTTCGATCAGGACGGTTGGATGGACCTAATCTCACTCAATGATTTTGGCCAGTCGATTGCCTATCGTAACGGCGGAGGGAAGAGGTTTATTAAAGAAACCCGAGCCTTGCATCTTGATGTCGTGTATAACGCCATGAACTTTCACCTGATGGACCTGGAGCACACAGGGTATCCATCGGTTTATATCACAGAGATTTCAAAGCTCACGCACCGTGTGCGTTACCCCAAGCCGACAACAGGCACGCAGATAAAATTCGACCACCTGGATAACATGCGCGCGCTGGTGTTGAACAAGCTCCTCCGCCGCCTGCCCAACGGTGCCTTTGAGGATGTGCATGACATCCATATTGAACCTGCCGAACTGGGCTGGGCATGGGATGCCAGCACGTTTGACTATGAGAATGACGGGGACCTGGACCTATTGGTGCTTAACGGCACTGAAGGCAATCCGCCAAAGTCGGCCATCAAAAAAAAGGGTGCGGCTGAGGGTCGTGAATTCGTGACGCGGCACGCACGTCAGAAAAACGTCTGTTTCCTTTCACAGGGCCGCTATTTCTATGATGTCTCGTCCAAGTGTGAATTGGCCTATGAAGGGAATTCACGCGGATCGGCTTGGTTTGATTTTGATAATGACGGCGACTTGGATGTTGCCATCAGTGATTACCACGGCCCTGGCCGCATTTTCGAGAATGTACAGGCTTCGGGTAATCATTGGATTGGGCTGAAGCTTAAAGGGGCACGCGGCGGCAATCTCGACGCCATTGGCGCGCGTGTTGAGGTGCGGTTTGGGAAAGAAAAACGCTTCAGCCAGGTTGTCAGCGGTAAGGGGTTTCTTTCTCAAAACCCGATGTCACTCCACTTTGGTTTGGGCAAGGCGGACAAGGTGGATGCGGTCCTCATTACCTGGCCCGGAGATAAGGAAGCCACGCCTGTGGATCTGAAGAAACAGAAACTGCGGATTGATGAGGTTAATACCATTGTCGAGCCGACCTCAGAATCTTCACGGTAGGTCTTTTGAGCTATTTTCCCTTGCCGTCGATGCCCGGACCGGCATCATCGGTTTGACCCATCATGACCCTTGTCGATTCCAGTGCTTCTGGTGCGCCTGACCTAGGCAGTCTGCTTAAGCGTTACTTTGGCTTTGAGTCTTTTCGGCCGTTACAGAAGGAGATCATCCATGCCGCGCTCGAAGGCCGCGACAGCTTCGTGTTGATGCCCACCGGCGGCGGCAAGTCGCTCTGTTACCAGTTGCCGGCATTGGCGCGGGATGGCTTGACGGTGGTGGTGTCGCCCCTCATCGCGTTGATGAAGGACCAGGTGGATGCGCTGCAGTCAGCGGGCGTGGCGGCGACCTTTCTCAATTCCACACTTGCGGCTGCTGAGTCGCGCCGTCGGCTGGCGGGTCTGTTCAATGGCGAGTACCGGTTACTGTACGTGGCGCCGGAGCGGTTGATGCTAAGCGGCACACTGGAGCAACTGGCCCAGTGGCAGCCCGGGTTGATCGCCATTGACGAGGCCCATTGCATCAGCGAATGGGGGCATGATTTTCGGCCCGAATACCGGCAGTTGGCGGAATTGCGAGGGCATTTCCCTGATTCACCCCTGATGGCCCTTACCGCCACCGCTACTGAACGCGTGCGCGCGGACATTGTCACGCAGCTTAAACTGCGGGAACCCGCGCGGTTTGTCGCCAGCTTTAACCGGCCCAACCTCATCTACCGCATCACCGGGCGCAATAAACCCCTTGGGCAGGCGCTGGAGGTGATCAAGAAACACGATGGTGGCAGCGGCATCATCTACTGCGCCAGCCGCAACGGCACCGAGCGGTTGGCCGACCGGCTCAGGGAGAGCGGCATCAAGGC
>CAZTTU010000129.1:0-7613 GCA_964616045.1 uncultured Verrucomicrobiota bacterium
GGTTGAATGCTGTTGTCCAGAAATTTGGGGCAGAAGGTGACTCATGGACTGATGGGTTCAAAGTAATGCATGATCAGTTGCCTGAATCCACTTTCACTATTCTGGGAGGAACTGCCTCCAGCGAATTTCCACTCTATGCAATTGTGGTGATCGTGATCATGAATATGATAGGGATTGTTCTGACACCGCATTTCATCGTTACCGGTGGTGGTTCTGCCAAAAGCGAGCACGATGCAAGAGTGGGCCTGGTTACCGGTAACTTTATTAAACGTTTTTGCACAATTGGTTGGGTGATCACCGCCCTGATTGTTCTGACGCTGTTTTCCGAACGGCCGGAATTGATTGCAGATCCTGATCAGGCTTGGGGCGTGGCAACCAAGGAACTCTTGGGACCACTGGGAATCGGGCTGGTGGGCCTGATGCTGGCCTGCCTGTTGGCTGCCATGATGAGCAGTGTGGACTGTTATATGCTGGTTTGTGCGGCACTGGTAGTGCGGAACATTTACGTACCTTTCATTAAGCCTGATGCGGGTGAAAAGGAATGCCTAACCCTTGGGCGGATTACTGGAGCTATTGTTGTGATTGGGGCTGTAGTGGGAGCTTTGGTGATTGATGATATGTTTGCCATCCTCAAGCAGACTTGGATCGTTCCTATGACCTTCGCTGCCCTGTTCTGGGTGGGCATGTATTGGCGGCGAGCGACTACAGCCGCAGGTTGGGTGACAGTGATATTTTGTGTGATGAGTTTCTTTGTACTGCCTCGGGTTATCCCTTTTGTACCTGGGATTAAAGGGAATCCTGATTTCCAAACAGTTAGTCAAATTGTGAAAACAAAGATAATGCGCAAAGCAGCCCCAGCTGATGTTGCTCGAAGGCAGGCAGAAATAATTGCGTGGGAGAAAGCAGTAGACCGTCAGGAATCCAAGCCGAATGAACTACAGGTCGGCGATGAACTGAAGGAAGTCAAAATCACCGGTGGGAAATCCATTTATTGGAGTAATGGCGTGAAATCGGAAATCCAAATTGCAAAGGAAAATTTGTCAAAGACTCTGGCTAATTTGTCAAAGCTCCCACTCCCAAAGACCGAAAAGACCGATGCTGCCAAAGTGAGTCTGACTGAGAGCATCACCACTTTGGAAATCGCTCATGCGGAATCCAAACAAGTCGCAAGGTCATGGGAGGAGGGTGACAAAACCATACAGGTGATAACTTACACAAGTCCGATGCGAGGAGAAGGCAACTTCCGTTTCGATATGCTCATTTACGACAAGTTGTTGGGAATCGACCTGACCAAAGTGAGCAACGCCGCCCTCAAGACGTTGGAATTCCCCTTCAAGATCATTGCTCCCTTTCTCGTGATGATCATCGCCAGCCTGTTGACGAAACCCAACAGCAAAAAGGCGTTGGACCGGTTATATGTGAAGATGAAGACACCGGTGGATCCGGATCCTGAGCGGGACGAGGCAGAGATCGATGTGAGCTATGCCAAGCCGGATCGCTTTGATGATCGCAAACTATTTCCGGGTTCGCAATTTGAGTTTCAGCGGCCAACCGCGATGGATTTTTGGGGCTTCCTAGCTTGTTTTGCTATTTGTTTTGGAATTATCGGGTTAGTGCTATGGGTCGCAAAGATAGGGGCGGCGTGATGTGCGTGGGTGAAATGGTCACTAGCCAAGAATAGACTAATCTTCTTCGCCGTTGCGTTGGCAATCAGCAATGACTTTTTGTTCGATGTCGCGTGGCATGTTTTCGTAGTGGTCCAAAGCCTCAGTATGAAGGCCGCGGCCTTCAGTGAGGGAGCGCAGATGGGTGGAATATTTGTATAGTTCCATCTGCGGCACATGGACTTTCACCACTTGGAACGCGCCGTCGGCATCCATGCCTTGAATCTTTCCACGGCGTCCGTTGAGGTCGCCCATGACCGCGCCCATAAACTCCTCAGGTACCTTTACTTCCACATGCATGATGGGCTCAAGCAGGCAGGGCTTTGCAGACTTGAAGGCCTCGCGAAAGGCCTGTTTACCCGCAATTTGAAAGGCAACGTCCTTTGAGTCTACCGGATGTTCCTTGCCATCGTAAAAATCCACCTTTACATCCACCACACGGCAACCTGCGAGGACGCCTTCTTCGCAGGCCTGATCCACACCCTTTTTCACAGAGGGCACAAAGCTCCGGCTCACATTCTGACCGACAAGCGAGTCGATAAACTCGACGCCCGAATCACGTTCTTTGGGCTCAACGCGCATCCACACCTCAGCAAATTGGCCGGCTCCGCCGGATTGTTTCTTGTGGCGGTACTTGCTTTCAGCGTTTGACTGGATGGCCTCGCGAAAAGGTACGCGTGGCTCGTACAACTCAATCTCAACGTGGAAGCGATCCTTCAGCCGGTCGCATATCACCCGGAGATGCAGTTCGCCTTGGCCGGACATTACCGTTTGATGTAGTTCACCGTCCACTTTGTAAATGAACGTAGGATCCTCCTCGTGCAGCGAGGACAGGCCGGTGGCTATCTTGTCTTCATCACCCTTGCCCTTGGAGCGCAGCGCAGCGTGGATGTTGGGGGCAGGGAAATCAATGGGCGGTAGCATGGTCTCCACCTTGCCGCCGGCAAGGGTATCGGAAGTATGCGCATGCTTGAGCTTGACCAGCGTACCCAGGTCACCGGCGGCCAGGCTGTCTACAGAAGTACGGTCCTTGCCGTTGAGCACGTGAATTTGATTGATGCGTTCGGTGGATTTATGTGTGGTGTTGTGTAGATCAGCGCCGGTTTTCAACGTGCCGGAATGAAGTTTGAAAAACGATTGCGACCCCACATGTCCCTCATTCATCGTCTTGTAAATAAACAGTATCGGATGGGGGTCACTGAGGTTGACTTCCGTCTCGGATTCATCAGGCAGGAGGGCCTTGGTCATGGGGTGGTCGGCCGGTGAGGAGCCGTAACTGGCAATGAAATCCATGAGGCAAGTGACGCCTACGTTGGTGGTGGCCGAGGTGGCGAACACGGGGATGAGGCCTTCGGACTGTAGTGCCTTGTGGAGTCCGCTACGCAGTTCCTCCTCAGTGAGGCTGCCTTCTTCAAAGAATTTTTCCAGCAACGCATCATCCGATTCGGCAATCATCTCAATGAGTTGCGTGTGCAGATCTTCCGCGTCTTCAGAAGCCGCTTCGGTACTCTTGCCGCTGCCGTCGGTTTCGAATGTGATGAGTTTCTTGTTCAGCACATCAATCACCTGGTTAAAACCGGGGCCAACATTTACGGGTACGGTGAGTGGCATCACCTTGCTTCCAAAATTTTCCCGCAGACTGGCCAGTGCGGTATCGAAACTCACGTGCTCCTTGTCGAGACAGTTTACTGCCACCAGATGAGGCACGCCGAGTTCACGTGACCATTCCCAAACCTTGGTGGTCCCCACCTCCACGCCGTTGGCGGCATTTACAGTTACCAGTGCTGCGTCGCAAACGCGCAGGGCACCCAGTGCCTCGGAAAGGAAATCGAGATAGCCGGGAGTGTCGATGAAGTTAAGCTTTTTGTCGGCATGCTCCACACAGAGTGGGGTGGCGTTGATGGATATCTGCCGTTCCTTTTCGGCGTCGTGATAGTCACTCATCGTCGAGCCGGCCTCGATGCTGCCCAGTCGGTTGATGGCGCCCGTTACCGCTTCCATACATTCGGCCAACATCGTCTTGCCTGAAGAGGCATGGCCCACGATTGCAAAATTACGGATGTCTTCTGAAGAATAAGTTTTCATGGTATCAATTTAAACAGGGTGAGGGTATGGAGGAAGGAACAGGGGAGGAAGGGAAACATGACGGGGGCGGATTAGGGATTTCCCTCGCCCCCACAGCACAAGCCAACACAGCCCTGTACGGATACAATTCACGGTGAATGGCCGATTGTTTCCGCGAGGCGCAGAATGGACAAGGAAAATATACACAGGACTCAGTGGTCCAGTTTGTCTTCGATGCGATCTAGGCGCTGGTTGAGTTTACGCCAACCGTGTGCCGCCAAGGCCGCTAAAAGTAGTAATCCCAAGCCAATGAAACCCTTAGGGCCAGCTTTCTGGTCGATTACAAAGAGGCTGGCCAGGGTGGCAGTGGCTGTGGCAAATCCCATGAGGCAGTTCCAAGCCACACGCTTGCCACCCTTGGGCATGGCATCGCCGAGGAAGGCCTTATTATTCATGAGCAGGAAAAAAGAAATGTACGCCAGTGGCAGCAGTGCCATGCCGAACACGGATGTAGGCACCACAAGATAAGCTGCTGCTTTACTCCAAAGGAATGGCCCCAGAATACCCGTCACCGCCGCCAGACAACTCAGTTTGAACCGCCATCCGGTGGTTTCCCACTTGAATATTTCACAGATGACAAACCCGCTAATGAGCATGAGCAGTGTGATAGTGCTAAGCGCCATGCCAAGCACGCCGAAGCTGAAAATCATGTTGGCGAGTTTCTTGTCGGTCAAGGGGGCCAGTGTCTGGGCGAAGTCCTGTACGTCACGGTTGGCCAGCATTGCTGCTAATTTGCGTTCGCCGTTGGTCATAGGTTCACCTTTCACCGTTATCATCCGACCGCTGGTGTTGACCTTTTGTACGTCTGAATCTGGAATCTTCGCCAGTCGGGCTTTGATGAGCTTATCAAAATCACCCTTAGCCTTGCCGCTTACCACAAAGGATTTTGCGGTGGCATTCTCGTCGGATTTAACACCGGTGGCATTTTGATCGGCAAATAGGCCCGGTTGCGGCTGTAAGAAAAATTGATTTGCTGAGGCAATAACTACACAGCTTGTTGCCAGTACATATGGGATGAACATGCCGGTCGACAGATCGAAAGTGGCTAAGCCGCGATGTTCTTTCCCCCACTTGCGTTGCAGTAGTGAATAGGGGAGCAAAAAGGTCATGTTAATGCCTACGGCTGTGGCTGCTGCACTGATCATTACATCGCGCTGTTTGCTCACAATGGTGCCAGTCCAGTAATCCCGTGCGGCTTCGGGGAGTTGATCCACAATGGCCTTCAAGTCGGCTGCTGGTTGGGAAAGAAGTTTCAAGTCAGGGACCAACGCCCCAAAAATCTGACCAAAAGAAAATTTGCCACCGGCCGAAAGCACTTTTATCACCACGCCCACAAAGCAGACAACAATGGCAGCAACCATGACCTTGAGCATAATCTCATAAAGTCGGATGCCCTTGTGTCCACTACCATAACTCCAGGTAACCAGTGTGGTGAGGATAAGAATGATGATGCAGATGGCCCACTTGCCGCCACTGCCCGCCAGCCAAGTGCCGAAATCTCCGCCGATTTCCGGTGCGATGTTGTTCTGAATCACGCCGTTGGCTAATCCGTACTGTGGTAGACACCAAACCATATTGGCCATGAGCGAGGCTAGCGCCCAAGACCAGCCAAGTACGGGATTGATATGTTCGTTGATGGCATGAAAAGGACGTTTGCCAGTGGATAGTGTAATGTATGAGATGGCGCTGAGCATGATGATGCCAAGAATCATCGCGAAGGGCTGGAGCCATAGCAGGCCTATTCCGCCAATGACACCAAGATACAGGCTGGATCCGAGAGAGCCTCCGCCGAGAGTGATTGCGCTCTGGAGCCAGCCGGGGCCGGAAAGTTTGGAGTACGCTGCTGCCTTTTGGCCGATGGAGCCGTTTTCGACTCTTTTTAGGATTTCCTTCTCCTTGGTCAGGGAATCATTGTTTCCACTCATAAAACTCAGGGGATAAAACGATTTTTCAGAGTGAAATGAAAGCCTGAAAATATAAACCAAGTCTATCGTTTCTTGGCAAAATCAAAACAAACGAGATGAGTTTCACTGCGCAGATAGACGCGCTTGTCGGCCATGGCGGGTGCGGCCCAACAGGGGTGTCGGAACTGGGGCACTTGGTGGTGAGCAAGTTCCTGGGGCTTTTTTGCATTCAGCTTAAAGAGGCCGAGCTTACCGCTCTCTCCCAGTACGATGAGTTTGCCATCCGCCTGAATGAACGAGCCGCGACCGTACTTACTGGAAGGCGGACCGAACTTTTGCCACGATTCATCTTGGTCCCACAATAATTTGCCCGTGGCGAATTCCACACAGCGGAAGCGGGCGTCGGGCTCGTTGCGTCCGCTGAAGGCGTAGATATTCCCGTTATGTACGATTGGGGTCATCCAATGTATACCGAGCGCCTCATCAAGGCGTGGATTGTCTTTTGTGATGCGTCGCTGGTGGTCACTCCATACTTCCGTGTACCCGCTGAGGTTGGGCTTGATCTTCAACACAAATGAGCCTACGCCATAATAAGCTGCTGAGCAGAAAACCATGTCGCCAATTACCACGGGGTTGGAGGCGTTGACCGAGTCTGGCTGGCTGGCTCGGAACCAGCGCTTAAAATGCACCTTGCCGGTCTTGGGATCGAGCATCACGAGGCCCTGGCGCATCAGGCAAAATGCTACGCGCTTGCCATGCACGGTGGTGATGACGGGAGTGGCATAACTGGCTATCTTTTCGACTCCAAGCCAGTCCATTAACGGCTCGCCGGGCCAGCCCAGCTTGGGCGTTTTGTCCCATGTATCCTTGCCTACACTTTCCCAGACCGTCCTGCCGGTCTTCGCATCGAAGGCCACCATGCCGCTATTGGGTTGGGCGCCAACCATGGTGATGAGTAGACCGTTTTCCAATACCGGAGAGCTGCCAACCCCAAAAAAGTTGGTGATCACCTTGAAATCTTCATGTATGTTGCGCCGCCAAATTGGTTTGCCGGTTTTCAGATCCAAACAAAGCAGCACACCTTCTGCGCCGAAGGTGTAGCAGCGATCCTTGGTAAGCAGCGGCGCGCAGCGTGGGCCGTTGTTGTATCCATAGGGATCCTCATAGGTAGTGGGGTAGGCATGACGCCAGAGAAGTTTGCCAGACTGGGCATCGAGGCAATCGATCGCCTCCACATCGAGATGCTTGGCGATGGCCACGGGAAGTTCGATATAGCCGCGCCGGCGCGTGGCCTGCAGCGCTGCCTTGAGGCTGGCCTCGGTGAGTCGTTCTTTTGTCTTGAGGGCGACCAGTTCGCCGTTTACATACTTGATAACCCCCCCCAGCGTGTCATTTTCCTCAATCCGGTACAGCTTGCTGGCCCGATGAAAGACAACCATCTTGTCGTCTCGAATGGACGGTGCCGCATAGCCAGTACCAATACGCTTGGCAAAGACTTGCTTCGGGCCTCCCTTGGGGAATGCATCAATGAGGCCGGTTTCCTTGGAGACATTGTCCCCTGTTGGCCCGAGTAGCCTTGGCCAGTCATCCGCCTGCACCGTGGCGAACAGGAGCAGTAGTAATATAAAAGCTATGGGCTTTTTCATGGATCAAAAACCAGTGCCCTTGGTAAGCGTCCGAATGCGGCAGAGAAACATATCAGCGGTCAGGTAAAGTGTTTGGCCATCATCTCCCCAGCCAACATTTGCAATGCGCGTGCCGGTGGAAATGGTTCCTAGGTGTTTGCCCTGCGGTGTGATTACGAGGACTCCGCCCGGCCCGGTGGCAAAGAGGTTTCCAAGTTGATCTACTTTCAGCCCATCACAACTCCCGCGTTTGCCAGCTCGTTGCAAGGGCTTGGGGTCAAAGAAAATCCGTCCCC
>CAZTTU010000130.1:0-7343 GCA_964616045.1 uncultured Verrucomicrobiota bacterium
CGGCTTTTAGCAGTACCCTGGCATTGAGCGCATTAACGACCGGGAAGGCGTTTATATGGCAGACCGATTCGGGCGGTGTTGTTTCCGCCTCGATAAAAAGGTTGAACATTAAATGCGGGTTGTATGCGCCTTTGGCATACGGTTCAAATCAGCTGGGAATCCTCTGTGTTGATTCAACGAGTTCGAAAACCAGATTCACAGAGGATGACCTGAGTTTCTTCATCAGTCTTTCCCAGGTACTCGGGGCACTGATTCAATTCAAGCAACTTGTTGAAGAAAGGCGCCTCCCTTGCGAGGAGACGCCTTTGTAGCAAGGAACAATCTTGCCCTATTGCCAGTTGCTTCCGCGAAGTCCGGACGTTGAAGAGCTGCGCATATTGTAGTTGCTCCCGAATTGGAATGAGCGGCGGGGGAACGAAATAGGCTTATACTCAAAGGGAGTTGGCTTGTACTCTTCGCGCAACTGCTGTGCGGCCTTATAATATTCCTGGGCTCGCCGTTGTGCCTGTTGGGCATGGATGAAGGATAGGTACTGCATACGCTGTGCGTATATTTGTGCGGCCTCAAGATGCATGGATGCACCCATATTATTTAGGACATGCTGCTGCTGTTGCATCGCCTTCATCATCATCTCTTGGTAGGGGTTCAAGGTGGCGCTTCCGTATGGGCCCCTGAAGCTGAAATTCATCCCTGTTTGGAACCTGTTGAGCTGTTGCCCAAAGGCTGATTCAGAAGTTGCCAATGTCCCAAGAAGAATGGTTCCAGTTAGAGCGAGTTTTTTGATCCAGCTGATTGATTTGTTCATCGTTTTCATGATTGTTCCTTTATTGTGTCAGCAATTTTGCCGATTCAATAGATAGTACCCAGCCTGTATGCATATTCTTTCAACTTTTCGAAATTTTTTTCGGTAAGCATCACACAGATTGATATCTTGCGTGAAAACCGGTTATTTCCGTGATTTTCAGCGTGAAATTAGTTTTCTTTGGAGAACCAAACTGGACGATTCGGACAATTCAGAGTTTTATGTGCGCACGTGGATGCTACAAGCACAAGGAAGACCATCCTTAAAAAGCTGCGGATGACACAGACAGATCAGGCTGCATGGGACGAATTTTATGGCATCTATTGGAAACTGGTCCATCGCGTGGCACTTCAAACCGGATTGAGTCACGTTGATGCCCAGGAAGTGGTCCAAAACACATTCATTAAAGTCGCCAAGAACATCCGGAATTTTGAATATGATCCTGGCAAAGGAAAATTTCGCAATTGGCTTTGCTTGATCGCCAAGCAACAGGCCGCCAACCTATTTAGGAAGTCGAAACCTAAAAATGATATTTCCGAGACTGAAATAAGGCGTTTGCCGGACGGGGCGAATGACTGGGATGAAATCTGGAATACAGAAGAGGAAAAGCATCTGCTGGCCATTGTGTTGGCCCGTGTCAAAACCAAGGTAAAGCCCGAGCAATTCCAAATCTTTTACGCGCACTGCATCAAGGGCCTGGGGACTAAGGAGGTGGCTGAACTTCAGGACGTAAGTGCAAACAAGGTCTATTTGGCCAAACACCGTGTGCTGCCGATTTTTGAAGACGAACTAAAACAGGTAAAGCAAGACGGGGACGAAGTTCCCAAGGCGGATTAATTATATTCGAGAACCAACCGGGCGGGAGAGTTCCGTTTAGGCAAGTTGATAATTACTGTCGCCGGGTACTTTTGTGACCAGCTCTATTTCGTCGATTTCCGGGGAGTCAATCAGGATGAGTCCGTTGTTATATTCGTGCGTGTTCGGGTCTTGAATGAGTTTGATGTTCTTCCTTCTCTTGAGTCACTCAAAATTCTCAGAGCTGTTTGATTGAAAGACCCGCTGGGTCACGTCCTTCTATCCTTTGCCACTGCTGCCTAAGGGATTGGGGAAGTTGTTTTATGTAAGAAAAAGCCGTGGGTTTGCGATGTAGTCGTGGGTTGGGCAGAATGCAGACGCGTTACACAGAATTGCAGAACGAAACGGTTCCGTTTGGGATGATTATTTGCCTTTCGGAGCCAATGGCCTCAAAGGATAAGAGTAACCCCAATTATCAGTCGCAAAACCCTGTAATAAAGCGTTTTTGGCGCCTACAGCCGGCACTTCCAGTACATTTCTGATGATGAATATCGTCCCCATAAAAAACGGTGTATCTATTTGGTCCAGAATCGCGGTCGTTTTGAGCATTTTTTTCGCATGCAAAGGGATCTGTTTGGCTGATGGAAATAACTCTTTCAGAGTGGGTTTGCGCGCTCCAATGTTCACGGTCAATTTAATCGGAAAGGGAAGCGAGCCGACGAATAGCGGGGCGGAAAGGCCTTTGAGCGATGACACTGCCCGGCCTGAATCAGGTCGGCCCAACAGTTTGGGATATTCCGTTTCGGATTCTGAGGAGGAAATAAGTGAAGCGGCTATCAAAGCTTTGGATTTTTTTGCGCGTAAACAAAAACCTCAAGGTTATTGGTCGGAAACCAGTTCGCCTATAGCGCACACCGGGCTGGTGGTGCTTTCGTATCTGAGTTACGGGGTGACGCATAAAAGCGTAATGCACAAGGGCACGGAGCCTTACATGGAGAACGTGGAGAGAGCGCTTGGCTGGCTGGTGGCACAAGTGGGTCCGGATGGCGCGCTGCGAGATGGCGGAAGAATGTATGATCAGGCGGCGGGCACCTATGCCTTGGCGGAGGCTTATATGGTTACCAAGGATGAGCGGCTCAAGGAGCCCCTTCAGAGGGCCGCGAATTGGCTGGTGGATAGCCAGCATGAAGTAGGTGGGTGGCGTTATAATAGAAACATGCCCGGCGACTTGTCTGTTTCCGGATGGGTTATATCGGCATTGGTAAGCGCCGGTAACGCTGGAGCGATCGTGCCAGATGAGGTTTTCAAAAAAGCCGGTGCTTTCGTGCTGGCTCAGCACAGTAGCGACGGTAAATATGGGTATCAGGGGAAAGGGAGTGTTTCATTAACGATGTCAGCTGCAGGAATGTTTTGCCTCCAGTTGTTAGGACAGGAAATCATGGGGCCGATAGTAAGCGGATCAGGCTTTAATGGTGGAGGTGGTGGTGGGCAGGAAAACAACAATGCCCTATACAAGGAACTGATAGGGAAGTCATCAGGCACCCTTATGCAGAATCTTCCAGAAGATGCCCTTGGAACAGGTCGGCCATTTTACTATTGGTACTACGGCACGTTTGCCATACGTATCCTTGGGGGCGAGTCCTGGGCGAAATGGAAAAGTAATATGCACAACACACTTCTTCCAACGCAAGTGAACGACGGCACTGATAATGATGGCAGTTGGAATCCTAGACAAGCGGACACAGGCCGAATTGTGACAACAGCTTGGGCTGTGTTGACCATGATGGCACCCGAGAGGCCTGTGTTGACACCAACTGATCCTCGTCGGCCCTCGTGGAATCCGTCACTTTCTCTGCGCTCGTGGCAGGAAGTCGTTCGTCAACTAAAGAGGGAGAAGCCGTAGGAATGTAATTTTTGAGGCGGAGATTATATCTCTTTGCGGGAGTCAATGACCGCCGTTGTCCGGTGTTTTCTGGATGAGTTCGATTTCATAGCCTTCGGGGGCATCGATGAAGGCAAATCCACCTCCAGTGTCTTTCATGTGTGGGCCGTCGGAGTATTCAATGCCGTGCGCGTGGATGTGTTTTTCAAATTCCTCAAGGCTGTCGACTTGGAAGGCAAGGTGTGTCAGGTCTTCCTGTACCTGCACGCCACCGCTACTGGGGTAGGAACAAATCTCGATTTCTTCTTCGCTGTTCGGAGTGGCAAGAAAAACCAACTCAGAACCCCGCGGTGACTTATGTCGGCGTGTTTCGGTGAGGCCAATAATCTCAGTGTAAAACTTCACTGTGCGTTCGAGGTTGTCGACGCGATAACGTGTGTGCAGTAGCTTGGTGACGATTGGCATGGCTGAAGCATGGCGCAGTAATCCGGGGAAGGCAAGGCAGAGGAATGACTTGCCAAGGTGGCGTGCATAGGGAGGATGGGGCTGTGTTCAGGTATATTTTATGGCTGCAAACGGCGACGGTGATGCTGGCTGCATCCGAGCCGGCTCAGGGCGTGATTGTTGTGCCGTCTCTCCCGCCTTCATTGGGTGAAGAGGTTGCGCCTTTCTTTAGGCCTGGTTTACAAAGGTTTCATGGCTGGCACCCAATGAAGCGCGGGATACTCGTGAGCGCGCCGGATGTGAATGCCACGCAGTTGTTTGTTGTTGATCGTCCAATGGGTGTTTCGCGCCAGTTGACATTTGGGCCGGAACCCGTGAGTGAGGCGGCGTATCAGCCGGAGACGGGAAGGCACATCCTGATGTTGCAAGACGTGGCCGAAGTGAAAGGCCAGCAAATGTTCCGGATATATTCGGGATCAAGGAAGCCAGTGCCAGTTTTGCTTTCCGACGCGCGCCAGTCGTATAGTTTTGCGCGCTGGGCACCCAATGGTCAGCAGGTAGGCTATATTGTCGATTCGCCAAACGCTGAAGTCCGAGAATTGGGGATCTTGAATCCACGTGCGCCACTGACTGCTCGCCGACTGGCGAAATTACCTGGCGCGAACTGGAGCATCGAACATTGGGCTCCCAATAGCGCGATGTTGCTTTTGCGCGAGACGGTTTCCAGTGCGGAGTGCCGCCTGCATCTGGCTGATGCCGGAACGGGTTTGCTTTCGGTCATATCGCCAGGGAGTTCGCGCAAGGCACGTTATGGGATGGCTAGGTTTGCCCCTGGCTTGGATGCTGTGTATTACACTAGCGATATCGACAGTGATTTTATGCAACTCTGTCGTCTGGATCTGCGTACGGGTATCCATAAGGTTTTGCTCCCATCACTAAAGTGGGGTGTGGAAGCATTGGAAATTTCTCCCAGTGGCAAACAGGCTGCGTTGGTTATTAATGAAGCGGGGTTCGGCCAGTTGCAATTACTTGATTTGGAGACTTCCAAGCTGACTTCCTTTTCGAATCTGCCTCGAGGTCAAGTGCGTGACCTTTATTGGCGTGCCAACGGGACAGAGTTGGGGTTTTCGGTGAGCGCAGCTGATTCAGCGGGTGACGTGTTTTCATTGGATACGATAAATGGGAAGCTCACGCGCTGGACACAACGTGCTTTAGAGGCACACAGTTTGCCTGGTGCTGGTGCAGTACGGTCCTTTGACGGCCAGATTCTCCCGTTGATTTATTGGCTTCCTAATGCTCGGCGCTTTCACGAGCCGAGCCGTCGTCCTGTCCTCCTGAAATTGTCATCTGCTCCCGATGGCCAGATGCGTCCTGGTCATTTGAGTTCGCATAGTTATCTGCTGGAGAAACTTGGGGTGGCTATCGTTTGCCCTAATCTGCGTGGTTCGGGCGGTTATGGTAATCGTCACCGAGGGCTTGATAATGGAAGACTTCGGGCACATACGTTGGCTGACCTAAATGCCGTGCTCAATTGGATCCGGCAACAGCCGCAATTGGACGGTGGGCGTGTGGCATTGTGGGGCGAGGGTTATGGGGGTAGTCTCGCACTCTTGGCCATGTCACGATTCAACTCCTTTATCCGTTGCGGGGTGATTATTGATCCGGTGGCAAACTGGGAGGAGCACTTGCGTATGGCCCCGGCAGCCCAAAAAGATCGCTTGCGCATGGAGTTTGGTGATGAACGCGATGAGGAAGGGCGTGAATTTCTCGATCGCTTCTCGCCTCTTGACACAGCTGGCAAAAACTTGGAATCCATCCCTTCCACCAGCCCGGTACTCCTCCTTGGCAGTGCTGAACGTTTCGAGAAGGTTTTGCGTGAACAGAAGAAGACGGTTTGGGCTTTGAGGGAGGCTAACTCCCCGCAAACGGCTAGGAGAGAGCAAAGGTTTCTCGCCGCCGTCCATTTCCTGCAAAAGGGTCTTGTTTTACCATCGCCGCGTTAAAACCTGTTTATGAAAGCTTGAGAATAATTATAGGGTGGCGGCTGTGTATATTTGCCGTCCTCTTGAGCCTCCCAAGCTTGCTGGGTATCTTTCCGCCCACCGGTATACCATGCGGGGTCCCATTTTTGAGTGATCGAGATTTTACTGACATGGCAGTCTGCCCAAAGGACAAGGCTTTTGCCACGGTTCCGGAAGATTTCCTCTAGTGCTAGTTCGGAGTTTTGGCGATGCTTTGTGTCGGGATTGAAGTCCGGGTGGCCCCTGTTAAGGGCGTTCTGGTCCTCGGCAAAGGCATAGCATGGTACATCGCCGTTTCCGTCGATCATTGGCTCAGAATGGTCATGCGCCCATATTGTGTGTATCGGGTCTTCATAGGAGTCCAGATCGCGTGCTGTCCGGAAATTGATGCTCTCAAAAGTTCCCGTCTCGTTGTACCACAATGAGGCTACTCCATTGAATCCGTAATCTACGTATTTGTGCCCATCATCTCTTCGTCCATCAGAATTTTCCTCAACGGTGTGCCACGTCAGTGGTGAGTGGAACATCTTTTTGAAATCATCCCCACCACCGTACATGGCTCCCCAGTAATAGTTGTAATTATTTCCGTCGGATGGCGATTTCCAGCATCCGCCGTTGGTGCGGCGCCCACCGTATCCATCATTGTTTGTGTGGTAATCCCATACGAAAATACCGATATTTTTGAGGTTATGCGCCGAGCGCGCAATTTTTGTTTTTTCTCGAGCTACGCCTATCGACGGCAGTAACCACGCCATGAGCAGCCCTATGATGGCGATCACTACCAGTACTTCCACGACTGTGAACCCCCTAGAACAAGCGTAAGACTTATCTCTTACACTATTCAATTTGAGATTAAAGATCTTCATTTCCCCTTGGTCTAATTAGACTTTCATGATTATGTCCCCATTTCCACAGGTTTCCAGCAAATAATGTCTTGTGGTTGTCGTTGTGCTATTAGACGCAATCCGCGGAGTTTTTTGGCTATATGAAAAAGAAATCGAGGCGCTTACGGCAATTTGGTAGTGATAATAATGCTGGCATTTGCCCTGAGGCTTGGAGTGCATTAGGCGAGGCCAATTTTGGTCATGCAGTCGGCTATGGTGATGACTATTGGACGAGGCGTGCCTGTGAATTGCTTCGGGAGGTTTTTGAGACGGATTGTGAGATTTTTTTTGTTTTCACCGGATCAGCCGCCAATGCGTTGGGGTTGGCGACAATTTGCCGCTCGTACCATTCCATTCTCTGTCACGAGGCTGCTCACGTGGAGAATGATGAATGTGGTGGGCCCGAGTTTTTTTCGGGTGGCGCCAAGATCCGGTATCTTTCCGGCAAGGATGGGCGGCTTACGCCTGCCGCCATTGAGTCTGCTGTGGCCAAGCGCACGGATTTGCATTATCCC
>CAZTTU010000131.1:0-563 GCA_964616045.1 uncultured Verrucomicrobiota bacterium
GACCCGCCCATTGTCGTGCAGATGCACCCCGCCAGCGGGTTGGGATCTGTTTTGCAAGCAGGCAATTACATTGAGAGTGCTGACCCAAGCAGCTTATTTGATACGCTGATTGCTCCGCACATTGTTGGAGACAAGGACGGCAGTTTTGTGGGCATCAAATGCAGCTATCTGGATTTGAACGTGGAAGGCCGGTACTGGCAGAACTCCAATTCCTAACCACCGCCACAAACCTGACCGGAGTGGTTACGGGCCGACGATTCTGCACTTCGGCAACGCCTTCTTTAATTCAGCCACGCCCACTTTGGTGATTTTGGTGTTGGACAAGCCAAGCCCTGTGAGCTTCTCCAACTTGGCCACCTCCTTGAGGCCCACGTCGGTGATTTTAGTGTCTTGCAACCAAAGGGTTTTGAGCTTCTGCAACTTGGCCACCTCCGTTAGGCCCGCGTCGGTGATTTCGGTGCCCTTCAAGTTAAGCCATTCGAGCTGCTGCAACTTGGCCACCTCCTTGAGGCCCGCGTCGGTGATTTCGGTGCCCTTCAAGTTAAGCCATTCGAGCTGCTGCA
>CAZTTU010000131.1:663-7329 GCA_964616045.1 uncultured Verrucomicrobiota bacterium
ACTTGGCCACATCCTTGAGGCCCGCGTCGGTGATTTGGGTGCTATGCAAGCTAAGGCCGGTGACTTTATCCAAATCCGCCTTGGTGAGCTGGCCTTCGGGCTTCTCGAGTGATTTGCGAATCGCCTTCTCAACAATGGGATCGGTGATGAGTTTCTTGGGAGTCGCTTTGGGTGGCTTTAGCTTCGGCATGACTGCCGCATTCGCTTCTGCGGCTTCTGCTTCTGCCTTGGCTTTAGCGATTTTCTTATCCATCGCTTCACGATATTCCCCACACCCCACCAACATCACCACCGCAATCATCAAGGGAAAGTATCGCATACCCGCCACCCTACGCCCCGCCTCAACTCCCCGCAAACCCGAACTTTCGCCACAATAAAGTACCGTGAACCTCAAGCTATTCGTAGACATCGACAACCGTAAGCTGGTCAAGAGCAAGACCAGCGATTTCCCCGTGAATCTGGCCACGCTATTCCGCGAGGATTGGATTGATCTGGAAGTGACCTTCCTGGAACCCACTGGAACGCAGAACACTAAAACCAACGAAATACGGAGGTGATTTCCGGCATTTACTGTTCTAGAGGGTGTTTTTGCAGGGTAACAACAATTTTGCGGTAACAACAATCAATGGGTTGAGTTTTAGCTATTGGCTGCTACCTTATGAGGGACGTTTTTCAGGTGAAGAAACAAAAGGAAAATTTGCTCTTTGTGCTGCCAATAGCTGTGCTGTTGGCTATTGCATTTTGGCCTGAAGATTCCGAAGAGGTGTTGGTCAATCGCGAGGCGCAAGAGCGACCGGAGACTTCGGTGCCCGAGGCAGCCATTGCCAAGCGTTATCGGCATGTGCAGCTCAATCCTTCCGCTATCCAAGCTGTTCGGGAAGGGGAGCAGGTTATTGAGCTGGAATTATTTCCCGGCGAAACGATCCGGGTGCGGTTGCAGGAGTCCGAACAGACCGGCATGCAAAGTACCGAGGTATTCGGCTCAATCGAGGGTGTGCCCGGCAGCATGGTGACGCTGGTGACCTACGAGAATGTGTTGGCCGCTATGGTGCAGTATCCTGATGGCCGCTCGTTCATGGTCAACTACGCCGGCGGTGCGGAGCACTCGATTGTGGAGTTGGACAGTGCTGCCATGCACACGCCGCACGAGTTGCAGGAACATTTTGCGGCGCAACCGCCAGTGCAATCGCCGGATGGTTCGGTGACCATGGCGCCCCAACTTCAATTTGGCGTGACCAATTCCGTGCCTGGTTTCCCCGGCTTTACCCATACACTTACCAGGAACAATCCATGGCCCACGCAGGTATTGCTGGGGCCAATCAATTATGGCCCGCCGATTGTGGGCATCATGGTTTTATACACGCCCACAGCCAAGCGCCAGTGCGCCGGGTTGCTCGGAGTGGAAAGCCGAATTCGTCTCAGCGTGGCGCAGGTGAATGCGGCATTTCGACGCAGCCTGATTACCGCAAAGTTGGTACTCCTGAACACAGAAGAGGTGGAATACACAACCGCCGGCAATCTATATAAGGATCTTCTCAATCTCACCTTCGGCCTCACCCCACAGTTGTTGGAGGTTCACAAGCTGCGTCAGGCGCATCGTGCGGATTTGGTGTCCTTGTTTGTGGGGGGCTCCCCGCAAATCTTTCACGGTATCAGCTGGATGCTCAGCGACATGCGGCCAGCGCCAAGTTTTGGTTTCAATGTGGTTGAAGGAATCTATGCACCCACATCAGTTTTTGCCCATGAGATTGGACATAACCTCGGCTGTCAGCATGCCACCAATGATGTTGGCGGATATATCAAGGGGGCCTTCACCAATTCGCATGGGTTGCGCTTTAACACCACGGTTGGCGGCCGCAGCTACCCGATGCGCACCATCATGGCTTACGGAGCCGGGCCGCGCCTGGGCTACTACTCCAACCCCAGCGTGCAGGTTTGGGGTTCGCCCACGGGAATCACCAACAGCGCCAACAACGCCTATACCATCTCCCAAACCGCACCGATGGTAGGATCCTATATGACAGAGATCATCCACACGGTGAAGCTGGGGCCCAATGCGCAGTCCAGTCTTACGCTCCTTCCCGGTACCGCCACCCGCCCGGGCCTGCGGCAGCCGAGGCGCACTATTCGTTTAAACTTTCACGGCGATTAACTGTCTTTTGGGTTGCTACAGTTATTTTCGTTTTCCAATACACCACAGGTGCTTGTGTGTGCGCAGAAAGAACTGGTTATCCGAGGTCGCCAGGGAGCTGTTGGTGAGTGTTCCGTCGAGGGGATTGATTGCGATGAGTTCAAACTTTGGTTTGGCGCGAATAACGATGGTCTCACCCGATTGATTGGGGATGTAAATCATATCGCCCGCGAGTGTTATCGAGCTCCATGATTCCTGCTTTGCGCCCTTGCCGCGGATTCGCTCGGAGAACTTCACCTTGCCGGTCTTTAATTCGAGACATTCCATGGTTCCTGGCGTGTTGAGTACGTAGATATGCCCATTGTGGATCACGCCGGAACCGAGCCGGTTGGCGGTGCGTTCAGTCCGCCAGAGGGTCTTGGGAGTTGCGTCGCCTTGGCCGCCTGCAGGCACGGCCACCGTGGTGCCGTGGAAACCGCCCATCGCTACCACCACATTTTCACCAGCTATGGGCGAGGAATAAACCATCGGGTTGAGCCCGCCGCAGGTCCATAGTTGTTTGCCTGTCTTGGGATTTATCCCTGCGAGCGTGCCGGGAAAACTCATCACCAGTTCCTCCCGGTCATTGGCTTTCACAATGATGGGCGTGCTATAGCTGCAAATCCATTCGCGGCTCTTGTTGCCGCGGAACCCGTCTGTGCGGCCGATGATGTTCACGGCAGGATCCTTTGTTTGCCAGACGGTTTTTCCAGTGTGTTTGTTCAAGGCGATCAGGTAGGCCTTGGGGTCAGGCCCGCGATAGATGAAAACAAGATCACCATGAATTACCGGTGACGCGGCAGCGCCCCATTCAAAATCAATTTTACCCAAGTCGCGTTTCCATAGGAGTTTGCCCTCGAAGTCATAACATGCCATGCCAGCAGAGCCGTAAACGACAACGATCCGCTCGCCATCCGTTGCGGGCGACTCGGAACAATGGGGGTTGGAGCGGTGCGATCGTTCCTGATCTGTGTATTTTACAGAACGCTGCCAAAGAACCTTGCCGTCAATCCGGTCGATGCAGAGTAGGGTGCGCTTCTGCTCCCCCTCCAGGGGTTGAGTCACAAATATCTTTTCGCCCCAAATGACAGGGGTGGAGTTGCCGCGATCAGGAAGGGCGGCCTTCCACACGATATTTTCTGTGGCGCTCCAGCGTGTGGGCAGGTCTTTTTCCTTGCTGATACCCACCCCGGTTGAGCCCCGCCACATGGGCCAATTCTCCGCCTGCAGAGAAAGAGTGATTGTCCAGAAGATTAACAGAGATCTCACGGCCCGAGGATAGCGAAGGTTGGCGTCTTTTCAATGGTTTTTAGGTCGGGGTGTATGACTTGCGCTTGACTGGGATGAAAATGATTTGTCAGCGTCGGCAAATGGCTAGGAAAGCAGATGTGGAGGGTATTGTTGATGCTGTGGAGTCGGCGGAGAAGCTGACCAGTGCGGAGTTTGTCGTGGCGTTGGAGCCGCGTTCAGGATCTTACCGCGACATCGATCTATTCTTTGCAGTGAGCCTGAATTTTATTGCCATGCTTCTCGCCTTTTTTGGTCCCGTTGTTTTTTTTCCTGATTGGGTGCCTTTAAACCTGATTTTGCTGTTTGCCTTGGCTTGGTTGTTCAGTGCGCATACGCCTTTTATTAGGCGCTTATTTTGCTCCAGTGAAAGGATGGAAAGGCAGGTGAGAGAGTTGGCGCAATTACAATTCCTGAACCAGGGGGTGACTCAAACACGTGGGCGAACTGGGGTCATGGTTCTGGTGTCCCAACTGGAAAAACGCGTTGTGGTGGTTGCTGATAGTGGCGTGATGCGTGCGGTGGATGATGAGAAATGGAAGGGGTTGATGCGGGAGATTCAGAATGGGTTTGATGGAGGCGACCTCTCTGCGACGGCGGTTCAAGCAGTGGGGAAAATGGGTAAATTTATGGCAGAACCACTGCCGGTTGCCCAGGATGATGTCGACGAGCTCTCAAATGTCCCCAGTTTGCACTGATGATAGTCTCACGCTTTAGCTGAGTAAAAAATCGATGGCGGGTGAATGTAAGTACTGCGGCAGCAAACTCGCCAGCGGACGGTTTGACTGGGTGCTTAGAGAAATACAGCAGGACGAGGAATAAGCCGGACAATTGAGCATGAAATACTTGCGTATCAATCCAGAAGCGTGGCGGCGATTTTTCTTTTGGGCAGTTGTGTTTATGGTGGCGGCATGGTTGGCACCGGAGCTTTGGGCACGACTTGGCGGTGGTGGCGGGTACAGCGGCGGTGGTGGCGGGTACAGCGGCGGTGGCGGAAGCAGCAGCAGTGGTGGTGGGGGCGGCGGGGGCGGGGAGTTGATTGGGCTATGGATTGAGTTTTGTTTCCATTACCCGCATATCGGCCTGCCGATCACGGGGATCGCAATTTGTATTTTTTATGTCGTCAAGAATAATGAAATCTCGTCCATAGTCGTGACGCCTTCCCCGAGGACGCCTGCGAATTGGGATGCCTTGCGGGCGCATGACGAAAACTTCTCCGAGGTGCTGTTTCGCGATTTTGGCTATTCACTGTTTTCCAAAATTCACGAGGCGCGTGGCTCGGGCCAACTGGGCCGCTACAGCCAGTATCTCAACGACAGTGCCAGGACAAATCTGGCAATGCTGCACTCTGCACTCACCGATGTGCAGGGTGTGGTGGTGGGCGGGTTGACCGTGCATGACTTGGTTGTGCCTGCCGAGCCTAAGGAGCAAGTGTCCGTGCGATTGATGTATGAGGCCAATTACACTGAGGTGAGTGTGGCTGGTGAACGGGCCGTGTACAGTCATCAAGTCTGGCATCTTAGCCGTCGAGCCGGTGTGTTGAGCCCTGAGCCTGACCGTATCAGTTCACTGGGCTGCGTGGGATGTGGCAGTCCGCTGGAACCCCAGCCCGATGGCACCTGTCCGCATTGCGGGAACCAGTATGAACGTGGTGAATATCATTGGTTTGTCACTGGCATTACTGAACTAAATCGGCGCGAAGTGGGTCCGGCCCTTACCTCCAAGGCAGCGGATGTGGGGTTAAATTTATCTACTGTTTATGACCCCAACCTTGAGGGGCAGCGTGCTCAATTTATTGAGAGGTATCCTGACATGGATTTTAAGGTAGCCGTTGCCCGGTTCCAGCACATTTACCACACCCTGCAAAAGTCCTGGAGCGAGCAGGATCTTGATCAACTGCGGCCCTTTGAGACCGACAGCCTGTTCCAGAACCACCGCTACTGGGTTGAGGAATATCAACGGCAGAATTTGCGCAATGTGCTCAAGGAAGTGACCCTGGATAATATCGAGCTGGTGAAGATCAGATCAGACAAGTTTTATGACGCCATCACCTGCCGGCTTTTTGCCTCGATGATTGATTATACCCAGGATGACAATGGCAAGGTCCTGTGCGGAAGCACCTCGCGAAGCACGCGCTTCAGTGAGTACTGGATCTTTGTCCGTGGACGGGGCGCGGCCGAGAATGCCAAGGGAGACGCCGTTTGTCCCAACTGCGCGGCTGAGTTGAAAATATCGATGGCGGGCGAATGTGAGTACTGCGGCAGCAAGTTGACCAGCGGACAGTTCGACTGGGTGCTTAGTGAAATACAGCAGGACGAGGAATACGCCGGATAGCCATGGATGAACTGCAAAAAACTGTTCAAGCACTTGGCCTTGAAAAATATCAGCGGCACATTTTCCTGTGCGCCGACCAAACCGAATCCAAGTGCTGTGATAAGGAAGCCGGGTTGGAATCCTGGGATTTCCTGAAGAAACGGCTCAAGGAACTGGGGCTTGCCGGTCCGGAACCGACCGTTTTCCGTTCCAAAGCCAATTGTTTGCGAGTTTGTCTGCGTGGCTCCATTGCGGTGGTGTATCCGGAGGGCACCTGGTATCACTCCTGCACGCCGGAGGTGCTGGAGCGGATTATTCAGGAACATCTGATCATGGGGCAGGTCGTTGAGGAGTATTCCTTTGCAAAAGCAAATAATTGCCAAACGAATTAACTCTTAACCGCAACTCTTGACGTAATCGATGATAGGTTGATCGTCATCACCTGCGTCGATTGTTACACGCAGGAGTTGGGCCGGATCAACGTTCTTCTCACGGAAGAACTGGCGGTCGCCCCCTCAGCCGTACATCAGATCCGCTGGCAGGGCGCCCTCGAGCTTGGCTCGGGCTTTTACGATCAGGCGCGGTAGCCACGGAATGCCGTCTATTTCCTTGTCTTTCGGCGGAAACTCATCCATCTCCATCTGGTGAGCGGCGGGTTGGCTGTTCAGCTTCTCTACAAAATGCTCATAACGAACCGCCTGCAACGCCTCAACATGCTCGTAAATAACATCGTCCCACCCCACATAGTCATCACAGAAGTCAAACATCTCCTGCCCACTGCAGCCGATTGACTCAAGGAAGGATACCTCATCGGGCTCAAACATGGAATCAGGGTCATTGTAGCCGGCCTTGCGCCGCTCGACGCCTGCGTCAAACACCGCGCGGAATTGGGTTTT
>CAZTTU010000132.1:0-7319 GCA_964616045.1 uncultured Verrucomicrobiota bacterium
GCGCAAGCTGCTCTTTGAAAACTCAAAGAAGCTGTTTAAGCTATAAAGGCTAGAGTAGAAATTGAGAGGCTTAAGGAAGCCTTCACCAAGGCCAAGGGGTGGCTTGGACAATAAATAAACAGGTAGTTATTTCTTCAGCACCGAGTCGATGGTCTGATAAGCGGCCTCGCGCATATCTTCTGGAAAATTATGGTTATAATCTGGATGCTTGATGATGAGTCCCTTTTCATTCCCAAGAAGCTTGTAGATCGGGCGAGCGGCCTTGCCGCAGACATCCACGCTCTTCCACCGAAAGTTGGAGTCACGCAGAGGCGCATGTACAAAGAAAGGACGGGGGGCAAGTGCACCCAATAGCTCAGGAAAATCGAAGGGGATTTCCTTTTGCCTGCCCCGGTAATCAGACAAGCGTGGCATATACCGAATCTGGCACCAACCACGGCCGAAGAACCAGTTGCGCTCCGCGCCATCGTAATAATCCGGGTAGGCATCAAAGCCGCAGCTACTGGCCATTACCGTAATCCGCTTATCAAACACCGCGGTGTAGATCGTATTGTGCCCGCCCAATGAGTGGCCGATGGCACCAAAGCCGGGTTTTGAATCCACATAAGGCAGCGTCTCCAAGAGATCCAAAGCCCGGGTATTATCGTAAATCGCCTTCATGGTGCCACTCACATATCCAAGCTTGCCCAGGTTGGGCCAATAATTTGCCAGGTGCGTATATGCAGGTGAAAGGGTCACGTAACCGCGTTCAGCCAGTTCGGCCGCATACGCCCTACCCTCACGACCTCCCAAACCCACCACAACCTTGTGACCCACCTTGTTATCTGTAGGCATCAAACAAAGGACCGCAGGCGTCTTGCCGCCCTTACGTTCAAACACCGCCTTGGGAACACACAGGTAAGCAGGGGTACGGGACCCGGGCTCAGATTGATAGGTAATGAGTTGGCGAATGTATTTGCCTGCATCCACCTCTTCCTCAACCTTCACCTCCAGCTTTACCCGCAGCTCCTTCCCCGGAAAGCGACCCATCACCGCTTCCATTCCCTTCAGGATTTCAGTACGGCGTTTCTGCCAATCAGCCGGTGTCTTGACTGCCGCCACCTTTCCCGAAACGTCCCTGAATTGCAGGAGATTCAATCGATCCAAACGCGGTGCGGCGCAAAGACCCAAAGAAAAAATCAGAAACAGAATGCCGGAAGTTACACGGAACATCGGCTCATTGTTGCAGTCCGGATGAGGCTGGCAAGCGGAAACCTACTTCGCCGACCATTCCAGCATGCGCTCAATCGGAAGTCGTGCGCGATCAATGATTTCAGGGGGCAGCTCAACCTGTGGGGAGAGTTCACGCATACAGTCACGGACCTTCTCCAAGGTATTCAATTTCATGAAGTGACACTCGTTGCAGGCGCATTTCTCGGTGGGGGCGGGAATAAATTTTTTACCGGGGCATTCCTTTTCCAAGCGATGCAGGATGCCCGACTCAGTGGCAATGATGATGGCGTTACTGTCAGTATCGCGGCAGTAGTTGACCATTTTTTCCGTGGAACAAACCTCATCGGCCAGAATGCGCACGGCCTTGGTGCACTCGGGATGGGCAACCACGGGTGCGTCGGGATGTTTCTCGCGAATCTTGGTGATGGCCGCATGCGTCCACTCGATATGTACGTAACAGTTGCCCGGCCAAAGCGTCATCGGCCGACCGGTTTGTTCTACCACCCATTGGCCAAGATTTTCATCCGGCACAAAGAGGAGATCCTTGTCGGGCGGGCATTGTTCGACGATTTTCTTGGCATTGCCGCTGGTGCAGATGACGTCCGAGAGGGCCTTTACTTCCGCACTACAATTAATATAGGTAACGGTGAAGAAATTTTCGTTGGTGGCCTGCAGTTTGCGCAGTTCATCAGGCGGACAGCTTTCCTCCAGCGAACAGCCCGCATCCATGTCCGGCAGCACGACGATTTTTTTCGGCGAAAGAATTTTTGCCGTCTCGGCCATGAAATGGACGCCGCAAAAGACGATGATGTCCGCATCCGTATCAGCAGCCTGTTGCGAAAGCCCCAGAGAATCGCCTACAAAATCACCGATATCCTGAATCTCCGGCACCTGATAATTGTGCACGAGAATAACCGCTTTGAGCTTTTCCTTGAGCTCAAGGATCTCCTGCGATAACGCGTCGGTCGCGGTAGGGGGCATGACCATAGGGAAAGGGTAAAGCCGTTTTGTTCAATCGTCAAATAAGCGTAAAACCTGTCCAAAACTTCTCCTTGGCGGATTCCTCCCACGCACATACCTTTTCCACACCCTGCGCGCCCGTAATCGGGATGAATATACGTTGCCCATTGCCGCCAACACACCGCAAGGCCACCTTTGGTCGGGTGTACTCCGAACTCTCGTTGCATCAGGCAGTGATCCGCGCCTATTCCAAGCCGCTCTTTACTTGGCGCAAGGCACTGGGAACGTCGCATGATGGCCGCACACTTTATGATTTTGCGGCGGACTCGCTGCAGAATGTTTCCCGCCTACACAAACAATTGGCCAAAGGGCAATTTATCTACCGGCCGGGTATTGAGCTGAAGTTTAATACCAACGGCAAGGAGCGCACCATCTACCTGTATCCGTGGGAGGAGCGCATTGTGGATTTGATGCTCTACCGCGAACTCACAAAATATTTTCACAGCGTCTATGAGCCCAGCTGTTATGCCTACCGTCTGGGTCGTTACGGTGTGGATAGCTGCCAACACCGGGTGGAAGAGCTGGTGCGACGCATGCCTCGCCCGTTGTATTTTGTAAAACGCGATGTAGCCGATTATTTCCCCACCATCAATCACGAACGGCTGCTCGAGTTATTGGCCCAGTGGGTCGAGCCAAAGGATTATCTCTTCAAGCTCCTCCTCCAGCGCATTGAGTTTGAGGTGCTGCATGAAGACGAAGTGGCCACCCACCGGCAAGGCATTGCCTTTGGTACTGCCATCGCCTGCTTCTTTGCCAATCTTTATCTTACCCCACTGGATCGCCGAATGCGCAGGATCAACGGAGTGAAATATTTCCGGTATGCCGATGATCTACTCGCGTTCTCAAACAACCGGGAGAGCGCCTTAGAGGCAGAAGAGGTCATGGGTGACACGTTTGAAGAATTGCGCGTGGCCAGCAAGCCCAAGGCGCACCGCAATTTTCTCTTCCCTCGCACCGCCGGCCATACCGATGGCGCTTTTGAGGCGTGTGATCGGTTCCAGCACCTGGGCCTGGAATTCCGAGAAGACGGCAGCGTGGGCATGGCGCGCGAAAAGGCTCACAAGATTCGCAACCAGTTCCGCTTTGCCTTTCGCCGCAAAAAAAAGCGCTTCCGCAAAACGCACCAGCCTGAGGCCCGCGCACAACTGGCTACGGATATCGCGCGTGATGTGGTGGAGAATGGGTTCCGCTCGGTCGCCATTATTGACTACTACCTCAAGCACGTGAATGACGAGGAGCAGCTGCGCCAACTGGACCAATGGCTGGCTGAGGAAGTGCTGGCCGTCGCTTTCCGCAACGGCCACAAGCAGGGCAACTTCCGCAAGCTGCCCTTCCGACGGCTGCGCGCGATGGGGCTGCCCAGTTTGCGGCACCGGCGACGGCTCCTGCGACACGGGCATTTGGAATCGTCATTCTTCCAGATGCGAAATGAGAATTTGATCGCGCAGCAGCAGAGGCGGCTGCCATCGGCAAGGCAAAATATTGCCCTGACCGATTCCCTCCAAACCGGGAAGCACAGGCAAACAACACTCGTGAGGGAGAGCGCCCCGTGTTGACCGGAATTAGTGACATCGTTCCCATTAGATATACATGGGACGGTGGAAGACCCATGTATATCTAATGGGCGGCAGCGTTGTTTTACGCTCGGAACCCATCATACAGTGGTAATCCACCGACTCCGTTCTGGAGACGATGGAACGACTCCAGAACGGAGTCGGTCCAAGACATAAGTCGCCTCTGCTGTTGCGTGATTAAAAGAAAGAGAATGTTATGGGATTTTTTGACGAACTAAAAAAATCGCTTTTTGGCGAACAACCTCAAGGGCAACAGCGTCGACGACGAACTTCTTCGGCCAGTTCGAAAGATAAACCACCTTTTTTACGTAAAACCAAAGAAAAATCCCGGCGAGAGAAGAAACCAACCAAGAGAAAAACCGCCAAGAAAAAGAAAGCCTACCAACCTCCTTCCACCGACAAAACCATTGTCATCGAGTACCTCAACTATGCTGGTGAACTGAAACAATTTGTTGGCGATCCCAAATCCATCATACGCAAAGGCAACCACTTTTCTGTCCGTGTGGCACCGACCTTTAAACGGATTTCCTTAAACCGCTCCAAGACACGCATCCTCAAGGGCGTACCTGCGCCCGCAGCGTTGCCATCCGAGCCATTGCCGATACGAACCACCACCTCGGATACATCAATCATTCATTACACCAATTATGAAGGAATCAATAAGGAATTTAAGATCATAACCGGTGTGATCGATGACAAGGGCGACTATGTGCGCGTGCGGGTTTCACCAACTTTCAAGTACATCACGCTCAAACGTACCCGCATTGGAAACCCTGAGGCGTTGTTTGAAAGCAGCACAGTCACCTCTGCCCCGGTAGAAGAAACCACTCCAACTGCGCCCGAACCGGAGAAACCAGAAGTGCAGCCTGAGAAAGCCGTCAAGCCAACGCCAGTCGGTGCAGTAAATATTGTCCTTACCGGTTGCGGCTTGGCCACGTATGATGCCACCAAGGTGTTGCGGGAATTGCGGCCGGACATGGGTTCCTTTGACTTGTATGGAATGCTGCGTGATTTCCCGCAAACAGTAGCTGAAGGTCTGCCGGTTGAAAAAGCAGAGGAATACAAGAAACGATTTGAAGACGCCGGTTGCACAGTGGAGCTGAGCTAAAACAGAACCTGCCATTGGAATTGATTAGTCATAATTGCCCTCATTGCGGCAACGGCAACATTCGGGAGAGGGGTGGCCAACACGCTTGCTGGAACTGTGGCTATGTCTTGACCCCAAGCGAGATGTCGGCACTCGTTACGGACCTTGCATTTCAGTCAAAACCTGTGTCCGAATTCGAGCCGCTTCCCCCGGTGATAGAGGAAGGGGGCCCTCCCATTCTGCACCCCAAGGCATTAGTCGTGGGAGACTCTTCAGGGCCGGAACTTCTTTATGTGAGACGCGATGGGGACCGTGGAGTGATCTATTTTGAACCCACCTCCGTTGAGATTGTTGGCAACCGGGTCAACCTAAGCCCAAAGGGGTTTGACTTTCGCTACGCCATTGCGCTGGACCAAATCATCAATCCGGAAATACTCAAGAGCAATGAAGAGGGGGAAGAGCCCCCGATCCTGCACCCCAAGGAATTCATTATAGGAGATCCTTCAGGTCCCGAACTACTCTATGTCAGGCGTGACGGAAAGCGGGGCGTAATTTATTTTGAACCGACCTCCATTGATATTGTTGGCACTCGGGTCAATCTCAACCCGAAGGGAATTGTTGAACGCTACGCCATTGCGCTGGATCAAATTGTTAATCCCGAAATACTGACACCGAATAAGGAACCGGAACCGGAGGTCATCCACGCTCCACCGGAACCTGAGCCCATTGCCTCAACCTCCAAGGAAGGCACCCGTATCATACTCGATGAAATTCCCCTGGACTCTTTCGAGGCGGTGCAGGTCATGCGGCGTATCAAGCCAGAAATGGGCCCCTTTGAAATCTTTGACGCCTTTGCCTGCGAACGCGATACCCTGCTGCAAGGCTATGAGGGGGAACGCGCCCTTGCTATTGGTGAGGAACTGGAAGCCGCCGGCTGCACGGTGAGCCTGCAGACCGTCGGGCCTAACACTGGGACAGTCATTGCCGAACCGCCTCCCCAGCCAAAGGTAATGGAGGAACTCGAACCCCTCGTCATCGAGTCAGCACCGCGCATCAGCCGGCCTCCCACAGAAAATGAGTTTTCTAAGATCCGTTCGCTCGGCATCTTGGGCGACGTTGATGATTACACGTTTCAGGATATCAAGTGGCTGATCGAAGCCACTCCGATCGATGTGAATGCGCGAGATGTAGCAGGTAATCCACTGGTGTTTGGTGTCCATTCAACCAGAATTCTCGGCTTATTGATGGACCGGGGCGCGGACATTCATGCGAAAAGTGACAACGGTTCTTCCATTCTCGATTCGATGATAACATCTGTTGAGATATGCAAAATGTTGCTCCAGTTTGGAGCCGATATCAATGCGCGAGGCAAGATGGGCTGGACCCCGCTCATCTATGCCGCTATCCAAGGTGAATATGAGACTGCCAAAATCCTAATCGAGCACGGGGCTGATATTCATGTGAAGGATGTCTATGGAGAAACAGCCTTGCAGATTGCCGAGAACCAAGTCTGGGACGACAATGATGACTATCAACGCAAAGCGCGTAAAGGTTGTGAAAAAATTGCGGCGCTTCTCCGCGAGCATGGTGCCAAGTAAACTGCCCTAAATCGTCCGTCATGTATCTTTCCTTTCCGTCACACACTCCTCCATTACACTCCACCACGTGAACGAATTCACCGCTGAACTGGTCGGCACCTTCCTGCTCATCCTTCTGGGTTGTAGCGTAAATGCCAATGTCGGGCTCAAGAAGACAACCGGTCATGATTCAGGATGGATTCTGACATCTGCAGGCTGGGGAGTGGCGGTGACCATCGCAATTTACTCGGTGGTGAATTTTTCCGGGGCCCACATCAACCCTGCCGTTACCCTCGGCCTGGCAAGCATTGGCGAAATGAACACCCAGACCGGTATGTTAGATACTTCAAGAATCGCAACATACCTCGCCGGCCAATTCATCGGGGCGATTCTCGGGGCCACCACCGTGTGGCTCGCCTATCTGCCGCACTGGGAAGCCACGCCAGACAAGTCCGCCAAGCTTGGTGTCTTCTCCACCGGCCCGGCCATTGACAAGCCTGGCTGTAATTTTCTCACCGAACTCATAGGAACCTTTGCCTTGGTTTTAGGAGTGCTGGCCATCTTTTCCCCGGATGCGCTCACCCCAGTCCAAGAAAAGCTAGGTGGCGATAAAGAGGCTGCATCCATTCAACAGCAATGGGCGTTTGGCCTAAAGCCGTTGCTCGTGGGCTTGCTGGTGTTTGTAATCGGCATGGGGCTTGGAGGACCCACCGGCTACGCCATCAACCCCGCCCGTGACTTGGGCCCGCGCATCGCCCACGCGATTTTGCCCATTGCCGGCAAGGGCGATTCGAACTGGAGCTACGCCTGGGTTCCCGTCGTGGGCCCCTGCCTCGGTGGTATACTTGG
>CAZTTU010000133.1:0-7291 GCA_964616045.1 uncultured Verrucomicrobiota bacterium
CCCAGCCCGACCTGCAGGAAATCCCTTCGTCCCATGCCATTGCAGTTGTACTTCATCCCTTTCACCTAAAAATTATATTGTAGTTTTGCCCTGCATTAAAGCAGTGATTTTAAGACGATGGCTACCTTCTTTAAATTCGGAGTTCCCCAATAAAAAAACAGAGTCTCTCATAGATGAAAACTCAAATGACGATGGAGGCTGCTGCGGAGCCTTTGGGTGCTTGTTTCTTAGGCTGATACCGGTTGCCTCCGGAATATATGTTGCGGTTGGTAATATTTGGTTTGGCACCTATATCAGAGACATCAACCACGACCGTTAGCTCTCATCAAGCAGTATTCCTTCAAGGATGAATGTCATGTGAGCCCAGCCCCATGGCTAAAGACTGCCCAAATTTTTTGGCGCGGGTGTAAATCAACTGAAATCCAATGACAACTTCCTCGTCTTTAGGCTCAACTTTTGGGTGGTTTTGCGCTAATACATCGCGTGGTTGATTTTTGTGGAACGATTTCTGGTATTATTGCTGATGCTTGGCGTCATGGGGGGTATGGCAGGTTGCTTTACCGACGGGAAGAGCCCGCCCTCTGCAATGACTGGAACGGTACTTCCAGGAAAATTTAACGCAGGCACCACCAATGCGCCACCGGAGACGGGTTGGTTGAATGACTTTAATGATGCCACGCTCAATGCTCTGGTGCTCGAGGCAATAGCAAAAAATCCAAACCTGCGCGTTACCGCTGCACGACTCAAGGCTGCCCAAGCCAATGTGCGGATCGCCGGAGCAGATCGTCTTCCCACGCTAACGGCCACCGCAGCGGCATCACGCACCAAGCGCAATAACACCAGCGGCTTTATTGTCAAGTCCAGCCGCAACAACCGGTTTTCTCCAGCCCTCGATCTTGCGTGGGAGGTGGATGTGTGGAGACGCTTGGCCGACAACCAGATTGCAGCGCGGCTTGATGCCGAACAGGCCACAGCCAACCTGCAAGCAGCACGACTCAGTCTCGCTGCCAACACGGCCAAAGGCTGGTTTAGTTTGGCTGAAACTGAGCTGCAATCACAACTGGCACAGGAAACACTAAAGAGCTACACAAATAACCTTGCCGTGTTGGAGGAGGGGTTACTGGTCGGCCTCACAAAGGCCTTGGATGTACGCCTCATGCGCACCAGCGTTCGGAACGCTGAAAATAACGTTCAATTGCGCCTGCGTGAGCGCGACGGAGCACGACGCTCACTGGAAGTCTTGCTTGGACGTTATCCGAAAAGCGAGGTGGCCCTTACAGATGAGCTACCCACACTGGCCAAGGCAGTGCCGGCCGGCCTGCCCGCGCAGTTGATAGAACGCCGACCCGATATCATCGCTGCCCAACGTGGTTTTCTTGCTGCACACCAACGTGTACGTTCAGCGAAAAAGGATCGCCTGCCTCAGATTCGCCTCACCAGCAGCGCGGGTACATCTTCAGATGAACTCAAGGATGTATTGGACATCAACAACAACATTTGGAGCCTCGCCGCCAACCTTACCAAACCAATTTTTGACGCGGGTAAAATTAAATCGCAAGTCGGCCGCGCTAAAGCTCAACGTGAGGAGGCACGGTATCAATATGTGCAAACAATCCTCCAAGCCTTCGCAGAAGTAGAGACGGCACTGGCCGCAGAAGGGTTCCTCAACAAACAGGAAAGCGCCCTGCGTGCCTCGGTAAAGGAATCTGGAGAAGCCCAGACACTGGCACTAGATGATTATTCAGCAGGCCTGACGGATATCGTGACCGTGCTGGAATCACAGCGGCGTGTGTTCGATGCCCGACGCGCGTTGATCCAACTCCAGAATCTACGACTACAAAACCGCATCGACCTTTACTTGGCCCTCGGCGGTGAATTTTCCCCGCCAAAGCCAAATAAGGAATGAGCAAAGACAAAACACAATCAGAAGAAGAAGGCACTAAAGCCAATACGGGTTGGCCAACTGTGTTTCGCTACTTGGCTGGGTTTACCATCAGCGCTATACTGCTCGCAGCCAGCCTTTGTATCGCGCTGTTCTTTTTGCTTAACCAGGAAGAAGCCAAACGCTACGCGCCTCCGCCCAATATCCCCTCAGTCACCGGCATCCGTTTAAAGGAAGGAAATTTTACCATTCACTTGCCGAGTCAAGGGCGGGTGCAGGCCCGTGCCCAAAGCAGCATTATTCCTGAAGTGACCGGACGTATCATTTCCATTGATCCGGCCTTCAAGGAAGGCGGCTTCTTCAAGCCCGGCCAACGGCTGCTCACGCTGGATGGGACCGATTACCTTAACGCTGTTGCAAAGGCTGAGGCCGCAATTAACCAACTAAATTCCAAGCTCAAACTGGAAAAAATTAAACGTGCCGACTACACCAACGCTGTCGCGGTGGCCAAGGCAAATGTAGCCCAAGCCAAAGTGGCGCTGAATCTGGAGAAGCTTGAACGCTCAAGTTATTCCAATACAGTGGTATTGGCGGAAGCAAACCTCGCACAAGTTTCTGCCGTCCTCAAGCTAGAGGAGGCTCGACGTGACGCGGCCATTGCCAACTTTAAGCGACTAGGCACCCTGGAGCGCGCCAAGCCCCTAGCCAAAAACGAACCCCAAGTAGCCGAGGCTCTAGCCAACGTGCGAGCCAAGCAGGTGGCACTTGACAAAGCACTGGAAGATTTGAGTAGACGCCCGAAACAAATGGAAGCTGATCTCGAGGCCAAATTGAAGGTTGCCCAAGTGCAACTCGCCGGCGCCGAACAGGACTTGAAACGACCCGAGCAAATGGAGGCCGACATATTAGCGCAGATCAATGTAGCCCAAGCGCAACTGAAACAAGCGCAACGCGATTACGGACGCACACAAATTCTCGCGCCCGACTACCCCGGTCGCATCACCGAAAAGCGCGTGGATATTGGCCAATTCGTCACCACAGGCACGGTGCTGGCCATCGCCATTGCCACCGATTATGCCGATGTACGCCTGCCGGTTTCCAATGCGCGACTGGAACACCTGAGCATTCCAGAACAACTTGTAAGCACCAATAATACCGAGGCACTTAACCATCAATCCCCTATCACATATCCAGCCGTAAAGCTTACCGCCAAAATCGGTACAGATTTACACAGCTGGCAGGGTAAGATTGATCGAGCCGAAAGCCGTTATGATTCAGCAAGCCAGCAACTCTTTCTCATCGCACAGGTGCCCGAGCCCTACGGCAGCCAGCCCGCCCTGCGTGCCGGACTTTTTGTGCGCGCAGATATCACGGGCAATACACTCGCTAACGTATTTGTCCTCCCACGGCATGCTGTGCGTCGAGGAAATGAGGTGGCCTTGGCAATCAAAAAGAATGGCCCCACAGGCCCAAAAGAGGCCACGCACACGTTATTACGTAAATCCATCGAGATTCTCTGGCGCGATGAGCATGTGATCGTCACTCGGTCGTTAATGGATGGCAGCGAGCTCATTACCGATCCAGTGGCATACGCAACCGACGGACAGGAGCTAATTTTTCGCGTGGCAAGCAAAGGCGACTCCAAGAAGAGTAAAAGCAAGAGGCCCGGCAATAAAAAAAGGTAAACCCAAGGCATGATCAACGGAATGATAGCCTGGTTTGCCCGCAATAGCGTGGCAGCCAACCTGATGATGATTTTCATCATCCTCATGGGCGCTAATGGCATCATAAATCGACTCCCCGTTGAAGTCTTCCCCATGTTCACTCCTGATGAGGTGGAGATTCGAGTCACCTACCGGGGCGCCACACCTGAAATAATGGAGGAATCCATTGTTATCCCACTGGAAAAGATTGTTGCCAATCTACCGGGCATTGAGGAGATCAAGAGTTCAGCACGAGAAGGCAGCGCAAGAATCGAGATTGAAGCGGAAACTGGCTATGACCCACGGGTGCTGCTGGAGGATGTGAAGAGTCGGGTCGACAGTATCAATAGCCTGCCTAAGGAGATTGAGCCACCGGTTGTGCGAGTTGAGGAGCACCTGCATGAGGTGGTCACCCTCATTATTCACGGGAAAATGAGCGAGTATGATCTGCGCAAGCTTGGCGAACGTATCCGCGATGATGTCGGTCGATTGGAAGGCATATCCCGAGTGGAGATGCGTGGATTACGCAACTATGAGATCAATATTGAAGTCTCAGAAACCATCCTACTGGAACATCAACTAACCCTGCAACAGGTGGCTGATGCGATCAAGAATTCCGCTGTAGATCTTCCGGGTGGATCCATAAAGGCCCGAAATGGCGAAGTACTGGTTCGCACCGAGGGGCGCGCCTTTGACGAGGCAGCATTTGAAAAAATCATCATCAAAGGCCGGATAGATGGAGCCCATCTAACCTTGGGAGAAATTGCAAATATAACCGATGCCTTTGAGGAGGAGCAGGTCATCATGCGCTTTAATGGCAACCGCTGCGCGGTGGTTCACATTGCCCGCACTGGTGATCAGAATGCATTGAAGATTGAGGAAATCGTTAGAGGTTACCTGGATACTCTCATACCCTCACTACCTGAAGGAGTTAGTGTGAATATATGGAATAACCGTGCAGCAATCATCAATAAGCGTCTTGTGACCTTGAATGATTCCGCCTTTATGGGAATTGCTTCAATCATCATTCTCCTAGGCTTGTTCCTAAGGCCAGCCGTTGCCCTCTGGGTTTGTCTTGGGGTGCCCATTGCCTTCATGGGTGCCTTTTCACTGATGCCCTATTTCGGGGTAACCATCAATGTCTTAACTTTATATGGATTTATTCTGGTGCTCGGAATTCTGGTTGATGATGCCATTGTCACCGGTGAACGCATTCATACCTTTCAACAAAGAGGCGGCACCCTCTTGGATGGCGCAATTAAAGGCGCACAGGAAGTCGCTACGCCGGTTATCTTCGGCGTGCTGACAACTGCGATTGCTTTCGTGCCATTACTTATGGTGGAAGGTCGCAGGGGCCAGATATTCGCACAGATCCCGCTAGTCGTCATCCCATGCCTGCTCTTCTCACTCGTAGAATCCAAGCTGATTCTTCCGGCACATTTGGGCCACTCGATGAAGCAAGGCACTTTTGAACGCATTAAGCAACTGCTACTCTGGGGTTGTATCCCTGGATATCTTTTAGGCCGATTTTCTTCCGTTTGGTTTACAGAAAAAATTAAAGCTTGGTTCAACTTGGAAGAGTTGGGCGCATTGATTAAATTTGTCCCTTTTGTATTGGTAATGACGCTCGTCATTATCGTTGTGGATTTAACCATACGTGTGCTCTTCAAGGGTTTAGACAAGGCCATTCACCTTATTACCAATATCATCTTCGCCCTTCTGCTTGTTACATTTTGCGTAAGCGTTGGCTGGAATTTCTCTGGAACAATTAACTTTCCGATCGCGCCATGGCACTGGCCCATTCAGATGTGGGGAGGACTTATTATCGCTCTCCTGATTATCGCAGCCTTTATCCCGGCTATACAGAATCGATTCGCCAACGGTTTAAAATGGTTCATTGAACGAATTTATCGGCCTGTACTCGACACCGCGTCGGCTGATCATTACGCCAATCGTTATGTCACTCTCTCTGTTTTTATATCTGCAGCAATAATCATTGGCGTCTACTCGTCCTCAGGCGGGTTAAGGATGAAATTCTTCCCGGATATAGACAGTGAATACGCCACAGCACGGCTGGTAATGCCCCTAGGCACTGCCTATGAAGTGACTGAAGAGAAACTCCAGAAGATAATCAAGGAAGCATATGCTTTAAAAAAAGCCCACGAGGGAGATTACCTCGACCCAGAAAACGGAGAAATGATCAAACGCAGTGTCATCGGTGATATCATCACCACCATCGGCGGTCAAAATATTGCCGGGGTACGCGGTCCGGCCTCCTCAGGCGTGGCCAATCTAGGAGAAGTGCAGATACAACTTATGGCGCCTGAGGATCGCGTTTATTTCGTAGATAAAAGATTTCACAATATTAAGACCCGGGAACTGGTGAAAAAATGGCGCAAAAACATCGGACATATTCAAGGTGCACAGGAAATCACCACCAAAGGAGTAATCGGACGATCCCGTGATCCAATTGCCATCAAGCTTGCCATGCCCGCACTCGACAATACATCTGAAGAAACGACGGCGGTCTTGGCAAAAGTTTCCGGCCAGATCAAAACCAACTTGAACGGATATCAAGGTCTCTTCGATATCCACGATACTTTTGAACGCACCAAGGAAGAGGTGCGACCTAAGTTAAACAAGGATTATGAGGCCCAAGGATTGACAACCCGCATGATGATTGGCCGGCAGATACAGGGTGGATTTTTCGGGCATGAAGCTCAAAGGATTCAACGGGGACAAAACGAAGTGCGGATCATGGTCCGCTATCCGGCTGAAGAACGCGCAAACATGGCCAGTCTGGAAAACATGCAAATCCGACTTCCTAATGGAAGCTCTGCCCCCATGACATCAGTAGCTGATCTGGAAATGACCGACAGTTCCCCATCAATTTACCGGAATGACCGGGCGCGCACTCTCTATGTTTTGGCCGACGCAGATAAGGATAATGCCGCACTGGACTTGGAGAAAGTCCGTGAAGACCTTGAACCCGAGGTAGAAAAACTAACCGCTGCTCAACCCGGAATGACCCATGAATTTGTTGGCGAAGGCCGCGAACGAAAGGAATCCTTTGCCGCGTTAAAGCTAGGTGGTGTAATCATCTTACTTGGCATCTACGCCATGCTGGCCATTCCCTTCAAGAGCTTTACACAACCATTGATCGTAATGGCCATCATTCCTTTTAGCATTATGGGCGCACTCTTGGGCCACATGATAATGGATATTCCATTCAGCGTCATGAGCGCCTTCGGATTGTTGGCCATGGCCGGAGTGGTGGTGAACGACAGCCTGGTCATGGTCCACTACATCAACCTCAAGCGAGATGAGGGAATGTCCCTGCAAGATGCCGTCAGCCGAGCCGGCGGCGCACGCTTCCGCCCCATCCTGCTCACGAGCCTCACCACCTTCGGCGGCATCCTTCCCACCATGTTTGAAAAAAGCACCCAGGCCCAGTTCGTCATCCCCATGGGCATCAGCCTCGCGTGGGGAGTATTGTTTGCCACATTTATCACCCTTATCCTCGTGCCGATTTGCTACCTGATTCTTGAAGACATTAAAGGTGGCCTAAGCCGCTACTGGAATTGGCAAATGGGCCGCAAGCCAGCGGCGGCATCTGTATAATTTGTTTTTGTATATACCCTCCCCCTAATGTCTCATCATGAAGTGTTGGGATTCATCGAACTACTTCTGGAGCCAATCCTCGCAA
>CAZTTU010000134.1:0-7265 GCA_964616045.1 uncultured Verrucomicrobiota bacterium
CCATTTTATCGCGCTCAGATTGTAATCCCGCCACTTCGATTTTAAATTTGTCAGTTTGAGAAATTGTGTGCGAAACCTCCTCGCCTTTTTCATAAGTGGTCTTGGTTTCCTCGAGCCCGTTTTTCGAAATTTTTACAAACACACCAGTCGGTTGGCCCATCACAAATTTCCCTGTCGTTTCCAACTGGCCATTTTCATACCAGACCTTCATGGCTCCATGGCGACGACCCTCCTGCATGCCTGTTTCGCGACGCAATTTCCCGTTGGGCCAATGTTCATGAAGCGTACCCGTGAATGGCTCGCCCGTGGCTTTGACACACAACACGCCATCATTGCGTACCGTGGCATTCTCCATACGAAGCACACCCGCAGATAACTTGGATGGGGAAGGTGGAGCGGAAGCAGGTGTTCCCTTGCGGCCACACGCAGTCATCAATAGCGAGACCAACATCATCACAGCAGCGAATAGACACAGACGGTTCACACGAACAACTTCGATCATTCCCGCCAAATTGCAATCCGAAAACCCTTACATGAAATAATGAAAACCAGATGAGCCGCACGAGAGTTGTTAGGATCCACCGTTCAGAATTACTTGACCGGCATATGTCCAAAAAGAAAGCCTCTGTGACAATGATTTGTCAGCCTAAATCCAGTCGCTGTACCTAGAAACGTCTCTGCTGCGTCCTCAAAATGCTTCTCAAAAGAAATTATTTGATACGGTTTTTCAGAATAAGAACCGGCACGGGATTTTCCTGCCATTGATCTCTAAATTGAGGAGGAAAGTTAGCTTGGCCCGGGCCATCGTTGAGGGCGCCCAAGACGATGTCGATGTCACCATCCTTGTCAATATCACCCGTATCCATGGTGATCCACCGCCCGCTGCGTGAGGCGGGAAGAGTATGGGCGGAGAATTCCAGCGGTTTGTCCTGTTGCAGATAAACAAAGCCGGTGTCGGGAGATAGATCATATCTGCCAAAAAAGGCAATGGAGGCAATATCGAGGTCGCCATCGCCATCGAAGTCTTCGGCCACCGCCCGATAGGCGCCATATTGAGGAAAGAAGAAAGCCTCGCTAAAATTATTTTTCCCGTCGTTCAAGTGCAACCGAATACCGTTGTAAGGTTTTGGCGGATATTTTTCGTATTCACCACAGTCACCATTGGTGATCAGTAAATCTGGATGATCGTCCTTGTTGAAATCCACCACCTCGATATGTGAGTGGCCCCAGGCTGGGTGACGCATGAGGATCATGCGGTGCTCGAATTTGCCTGGGCCAGTGCTAAGGAATAGGTGGACGGCTTCGCGCGCCTGGCCGGTCAGGGTTACGAGGTCGGGAATATTGTCTTCATTGAAATGTCCACTTGCAAAGTTTAGCGCACCGGGCAGGTCCAGCAACACGTGCCGCTGATAACCCACGGGTTTTTTCTCCAACCAAAAAACACTCCCAAGCATGTGGCCATGTTCGACCACAGCAAGATCCTCGTGGCCGTCTTGGGTGAGGTCCAGCGGGAGAACATCAGTGGGCCGATGCAAAATGCCGGCGAGCGATTCTGTTTCATCCCCTTTGAACCGCACCAAGGCGCCTTGGGGCTTGAATGAGCGATGGAAGGAGCCCATGAGTGTGGCCAGAACCCCATTCTCGGAGGAGATGAACGTGGAAGCTGGAGATTCAAAAATTTTTGTTTCCGGCATCCATTGGTATTCAGTGCCTAGTCGGTACAGTGTATTGGAGGGACCATGCATCACCCAAAGTCCGCCTTCTTGATGATTCACCCGAACAGTAACGATGATCGCGCTAAACTTGTTTTTCGGCCTGAAGGGTTCGAATAAATTCAGGTCTAAAGAAACGCTTGGTTGGTTGGCAGTGGACAGTTCCTTGGGAGCGGTTTGGATGTAATAATCAACGATATCCTTCCAGTCACGAATTGGCATCACCGGTTTAGTCGGGAAAATACCGGCTGCTATAACCCGTTCAAATCCTGTGGGGTCTTCCAATCCCTCTTCGGGTGGCACCATTCCCAGATATATGGACATCCAGGGAAGTGTTTCGCTCCAGTTTGCCTTTGTGAGCACATCGGGCTTCGGGTGCAAATGACAGCCGCCGCAAAATTGCAGAGACAGCTTTTCTCCATTTGCAATTCGCTCATCATGGGGGCGTGCATCCGGCGGCCAGGTAATCTTGCCGGGGGGAGGTGGAGTGTTCGTGTGGGCGAGAGTGACAAGGTTGGCCTGGTTGGTTTGATCCTGAACGGAATTGGGAGGTCCAGGAGATTTGACCAGAGAGGCGATGTTCTCCCACTGAGTCGTGACGACGATCACGATCATCAATACGCCGGCAATCAACGCTACTTTGTTGGTGTCCCGATCCTTCACGCGCCGAATGTATGGCAGTTTTTTGAGGATGCCAATGCTTTGCCTGTGGCGGTTGGTGATATAATGAACACGGATATGCCCCCCGCTTCTCGTATTTCCCAGACCTGCAGAGGGTGTATTTCTAACGGTGTTGTGCGCAAATATTGGGGTTCATGCGTGATTATTACGCGGGGGAAGTGCTACTTAAAATCAGTCGTGTAATTCCCTATATAATAATGGGTGGGGAGCTTGGCATTAATGATGCTTAAGGGGAGGGGGAAACTCTGTAGTTCTCGGTTGGAAACAGGAAAAACCGGAAAATACATACACCAATAGAAATCATCCTAATAGGGAAAAGACCATGAACAAAAAAGCGTTTACTCTTATCGAACTGCTGGTGGTGATTGCCATCATCGGAATTCTGGCCAGCATGCTACTGCCTGTCCTGGCCAAGGCCAAAAACAAGGCCAACCGCATGAAGTGCGCAAGCAATCTGAGCACACTCGCCAAGGCCTTTCAGGGTTTCTCAGATCAGATTGAAGGTAGCACTCCGCCCCACTACGGTGGGTATTCGGGGGGTGATGGCAACCTATTGGCACAAGCCCATGGTTATCAGGATTCTACGGATATCTTTGAGATGCGGCAGTGGTTCAACCCGTATGAGATTCGTAAGACCTTTGTCGGTTACGCCGCTTTGGGTTCCCCGCTGGATCAAAAAACGCTGGCGTTTCAGCGGCGGAATAACACGAAGAACTTTGCTGATTTCAAAGACCGCAGAGACCTCTGGCACAATCAGGCTTTGCTCAGTTATAGCATTGGCATGCAGGGTGACCTTAGAGCTCCTGAAACGGTGATCGGACTGACTCGCAATATGAAATATGGCAATTGGGGCGCCAAGAATAATTACTACAGGGCTAATGGTGGACTTAACAACCCCAACAGATGGAGGTACTCCCACCGCGACCTCAACTATGGCGACTATTGGGGCTGGCAGTCCAATATCAGATATTCTGGCAACGTCAACAACGCCGTCTTCAACTCCGGATTCTTTGGCCCAGGCAGTGACGCCCATAGCATGACCGGCTTGGCGGAGGATGAGGCCAACTGGGTGACTTCGGGTGGCTCAGCGGCCCAGGGTTCGGCCAGCGAGTTCAATGATCAGTTGAACCGCGCGCGCGATAATTTCAAAGAGGGAGACGCCGTGTCAGGCGGCTTGAACATAACAATCCTGCAGCCTGGTCATGCCAACACCGATCGCAACGGCTGGAGGTAAGTAGAATCCTTGTTCATTATCATATAAAAAGAAAACACACAACGCCGTGCCTTTAGGTGCGGCGTTGTGTGTTTGTTTGTGTTTGGAATTTTTTGCAGAGGGCGTTTGATCAGTCCTCTTTTTTGCCGCCGCCATCACCGGCCTGACTGCCGCCTTCAGGCCCGGCATTGTAGCCTTCCTTTTTGGCGGCTGCCTTGTCTTCTTCGGACATTTCGACACCTTTTTCGCCAACAGTGGGGTCCAACTCCGGCGGGGCATCACAGCCCACAAAGTTGATTGTGCCAATGGCCAGAGCCAAGGCGCCAAGAGAAATGATGTGTTTCTTCATAATCAGTTAAGGTTGGGCGGAGAACTACACCAGTTGTCCGCTTAACGGCAGAGGGAAGTGTAACAATAATTTACGAAGAATGACAATGTTATTGGAAGTTCAATGACTAGTTGCCATCCCCTGATTCGCACTTTGTTTGCAATTCATGTTTAGAGCCCTCGAGTTGCGGCCTTTCAACGTGAATCGACGGAAAATACATGCCTTGACGCACCACAAGTGTCTCTTTTCGAAATGTCGCAACGTATCGCAGCAACGATCAATCCTTGAGATACGTTTGGAAAATGCGAGAATTTGGCGTGCGAGAGACACTTGTCTTTCACGAACCGATAAGCCCTGTTTGATCCAATGTCATTTTCGCAGCTTTTACCATTAACCCTATCAGCCTGTCTCTGTCTACTAGTGATGGGGTGTGAGAAGCAGACAGAAGCTCCCACGGCTCCGATTGCGCCGGAGGCATCGTCAACCCACTCCAAGCCAAAACAGGTATCTCTTCCGCCTCCTGTTTCTGCCTCCGTTTTTACCCTCCAGGATTTTGACTCGAATAGCTCCGACCATAACTCCACCAAGAAAGCAATCGGTGCTGTCCTTGGTAAATCCCCAACCGAACTGACTCAGCAGGATCTGGGAAAAGTTGAGAAGCTGGATCTTTTTGCTGTAGGCATCACGGACATTTCGCCTGTGGCAGCGCTGACCGGGTTGAAGAGACTCAATATTGTGGGGAACAACATTGCCGACCTGACACCCTTGATGGGGTTGGCCTCACTTGAGGTGCTTTACGCGTGCGAAAATAAAATTTCCGATCTTACTCCACTCGCCGGTTTATCGAAACTGAGAGTGTTGCATCTCAGAAAGAATTATGTCTCCGATCTGACACCCTTGGCAGGGTTAACGTCGATGTTGTCGCTGGATTTGGAACGCAATCGGGTCAAGGATATTGCTCCCTTGGCCAACATGCATGAATTAAACTGGGTGGCGTTGAGCATTAATCGAGTCTCGGACGTTTCGGCTTTGGCTGGCACGTACAATCTGAGGCATCTCTATCTTGAGCGCAATCGGCTCTCTCCTGAATCAGACCTTTCGGCTCTTTCAAGGCTGCGCTTCTTGAAAACGTTGTCCATCAGAGACAATCGTGTCAGCGACCTCTCCTCCCTTGCGGGGTTGGATAAAATGCTTTGGCTTGAACTGGACAATAACCAGGTTTATGACCTGTCACCATTGAGTGAAATGAAAGGGCTTAAAAAATTGTATATGGAAAATAATCGGGTCAAGATTCTCGACCCGCTGGTGGAGTTAACCAGTCTTGAAATAGTCCAGGCCAAGGGGAATCCGGCATCATCGAGGGCAACGCGAAAGCTTATGCTGGCTCTTCCAAAATGCAGTGTCACGGTCGGTTCCTTTAACAAGGTGCCGACCCGACGCAACCGAAACCCTTCTCCGTAGAGCTGCCGATCAAAAAGCGACTAAATATAGAAATAAGATGATAGGTGCAAAACGATATATGTTATGCCTTGGGGTGTTCTTGGCGCTTAACTTGCAGGCTCACGGGGCGCCTTTGACTGGGGATTTAAGCAAGCTAGTTAACGCTGTTAAATCGGTGGACACATGGAAATTATTATTACCCTTCATCTTCATTGGGGTGTTTTTGTTGTGGCAAGTAATTGAGCGTATGGTTGTGGAAAAATGTCCGCACTGCAAATATCCAATAAGGAAACCATCCGAATGGGGAGCCAGACAACCTTCTGATATTAATTGTCCTAAATGCGGTGGGAAATTGGATGAGGAGTTGGGCGTAACAGATGAAAAACCCAAGGATTCCGGGTTGGATGAAATGGATGCACCATCGGTGTTGGAGCCTCAAAGATCTTCAGTAGAAACTCCTTCAGTCTTGCAACCCCCCAAAGAGTCCGAGGCAACCGCAGATTCCCTAAGAAACTCTAATAAACCGACAGCCACCGGTTGCCGTGGTTGGGGGTACACGCTTGCCTGCGTGCTCCTGCCACTTTCGATTGCTCTTTACATCACCAGCCTCACCATGAACGTGGCGAGAGTTGAAGGTATCGTGGAGGTAAACGAGGAAGGCGTTACTAAGATGATGAAAACTCAGATTGGTGATGACATGCCGTTGGATATGGTTGCCGATGAGATCACCGGGTTGATCCGTGAAGAGGTCTGGAAGTTGAAGCAGGAATACAAGAGCAAGGGAGGAGTGGAGGCCATGGCCGCCGATCGAATCAATATTGGTGACATCTCCAGAACGATGAATAAAGAAGTGAAGGCACGCGGGGCAAGCCTGATTGAAGACATGATGCCAAGTGTCACCACCATAAAAGTTCCTGATCCCAAGCCCCAAGTGCAGGAAATTAAGCTGCTTAGGACTATCCGTAATCTCTACATGGGCACGAAGACATCTAAGCCGGACGCTTTTCTTGCCACCTGCATCCTGCTCTTTACGGTTTTCTTTCCCATCTCTAAGTATCTGGCCCTCGGCTGGATCATGGTACCAGTCAGCCAAAACAAGGTGCGCAACCTCAATTGGCTCAAAACTTGGGGCCAATGGTCTATGGGCGATGTCTTCGTCATAGCCTTCATGGTCACCTTCTTGAAAATCAATACCAGCGTAATCAGCACCACTGAACTGGCCACGATCCGAGTACACGTTGATGTGTTAAATGGCATGTATATCTTTGGCGGGGCAATCATCCTCAGCATGATTGCCTCGATGCTTGTGACCCGTTTTGTACGGGAGATGAGCGGGGTTTCAGAGGCAGTCTAAATAATTTAATGTCGCTTGCTTCGTTTTGCCCTCGCCAGCGGATTTCTTTCTGGCAGCATAGCTCCATGCACTTGGGACGTTTGTTTGTTTACGCTCTTCCCCTACTTTTTATTGCGACACTGGCAAAATCCGCGACGTTGGTAATTCCAACCCCGGATCAAATCCCCCGTGTGAAGCCAGGGCAAACTCCCACCATGCAGGCACGGCGTATGAGCTGCTGGGTGCAGGCCACAAAAGAACATCCGCCCCTGGGCAAGGCCTATGTGGTGCTCAGTGATGTGCAGGATCAAGCGAGTACCAAGGCGGTAAATAAACTTCTGGCTCATCACAAAGGTAAATTACTCAAGGTAAGCAGCCTGAAAAATCTCAGTTCAGATCCCAAGGCGCGTGAGCAGCTGCGGTTGCAGCTGATAAAACTTCAGCCGCGGTACGTGGCCGTGGTGCCTCAATTGCAAAGCTACCGTGAAAACACCCTCCTTGCACTCTGGGATGTATTTACCCGGTTGGATGAAGATCCCTACCTGGATGTATACCCGG
>CAZTTU010000135.1:0-7246 GCA_964616045.1 uncultured Verrucomicrobiota bacterium
GCAGTGGCCAAGCGTTTCAGGCACGTGGAATTGAACAAACGCGCCGTAAATGCAGTCAAGCGTGGTGGGCGCATTATTCAACTGGAGCTTTTTCCCGGTGAGACAATTCGCGTTCGTCTCGATAAGGCGGAACAAACCGATCCGGATAGCACTGAGGTTCATGGTGAAGTGATCGGGATGCCCGGGGCCGCAGCAAGTTTTATTACTTACAAGGGAGTCATGGCCGGCAGTGTTGAGTTGGCTGATGGCCGGCAATTCCTGATTAACTATGCCGATGACAAGGCGCATTCCATTGTCGAGATTGATTCGGCGGCGGTTCATGCACCCCATGCCTCGGCCCCCCATCCCGATACCCTTACCCTCTACCGGTCACCTGACAAAAGTGTGACCTCCATGCCGCAGTACAGGATGAGCCTTTATAAGCCAGGTGTAACCAACCGGGTGCCGGGCTTCCCCCAGTTTACCCATGTATTGACCCTAACCAATACACTCTCAACCAACCTGTGGCCGGTGCCCGTTGTACCTGTTTATGGTCCGCCCATTGTAGGAGTGTTGATCTGTTACACGGCTCTGGCAGAGAAACAGTGTGGAGGAGTGAAGGGTGTGGAGACACGTGCACGGATTTCAGTGGCGCAAGTGAACAATGCGTTCCTGCGCAGTGCGGTGACCGCAAAATTGGTGCTGTTAGGTACTCACAAAGCGAATTACACAACGGTAGGAAATAGCACGAGTGATTTGGTGAACCTGACCTTTGCCCGTACAGCCCCTCTTCATGACGTGCATAAACAAAGGCAGATTTATCGGGCCGATCTGGTGAGTCTTTTTACCGGCACCAGTCCCAATAACATTTTACACGGCAGTAGCTGGATGCTTAACAGTACCAATGGGGCACCTGCTTACGGTTTTAATACGGTCGAGGCGGTGTATGCGCCGACCTCGGTTTTCGTGCATGAAATTGGACATAACCTGGGCTGCTCACATGCGACCAATGATGTGGGCGGGTTCGTGCATGGTTCCTATACCAATTCGCATGGCTGGAAATTCGGCATCACGACCAATGGAACCACTTATCCCATGCGTACGATTATGGCCTATGGGGTAGGGCGTCGACTGGGTTATTTTTCCAATCCAAACGTCAGTGTGTGGGGTGTGCCCACTGGTGATACAAATTTCGCCAATAACGCGTTTACGATTTCACAAATGGCGCCCAAGGTGGGTTCCTATCTCACGCAGATCATTCATAATACACAGCTGGTGGCAAATCCCTTCCCGAGGCTCGTACTGCCCAACACAACGAATCGACCCGGGTTGCGCCAACCGCGCCGCATTTTCTGGCGTGGGGGTCGCCGCACAGGCGAATAATTTACCGGCGCTTGCCGATGCACCAGAGGTGCTTGTGGGTTCGCAGTAGTAACTGGCCATCAGAGGCCGCCAGGGAACTGTTGGTGAGGGCGCCGTCCAATTCGTTGGTGCCGAGCAATTTAAACTTTGGACTGGCCTGCATGATAATGGTTTCGCCAGATTGATTGGGGATATAAATCCGGTCACCTGCGATGATCATCGAACTCCAGGATTCCTGTTTGGCACCGCGGCCCTGTACGCGTTCAGAGAACAGTACCTTTCCACTCTTTAGATCATGACATTCCATGATGCCATTGGTGTTCAGGATATATGCGTGACCTTTGTAAACCACGCCAGATCCGAGCCGGTTGGCAGTTCGCTCCATTCGCCAGAGGGTTTTGGAGGTGACATTTCCTTTGCCTCCGGATTTTATCGCTACGGTGGTGCCAAAATATCCACCCGTGCCGATAACAATTCCTTCGCCGGCAATGGGAGATGAGTAAATTAGCGGATTAAGTCCCTCACATTTCCACAGGAGTTTGCCGGTAACTGGATTGATCCCGGCGAGATTTCCAGGGTAACTCATCACCAGTTCTTCACGTTTATCGGCTCCCACCAATATAGGGGTGCTGAAGCTGCCACTCCACTTGGGGTCCTTGTTGTTTTTGAACCCGTCAGTACGACCAACGACATTTACCGGTGGGTCATCCAGTTTCCAGACGGTTTTGCCGGTGCGTTTGTCGAGTGCAAGAAGGTGCGAGTTGAGGTCGGGCCCGCGGTAAACATAGACAAGATCACCATGGACAACAGGTGAGGCGGCAGAGCCCCACTCGAATTGAATTTTTCCCAGATCACGTTTCCATAGAAGTTTTCCATTCAGGTCGTAGCAGACGACACCTGCCGAACCATAAACGGCCACCACCCGTTCCCCGTCCGTTGCGGGTGATTCACTGCAGTAGGGATTGGTGCGGTGGGATTTTTCAGTGGCAGTGTATTTGATTGTACGTTGCCATAGTATCTTGCCGTCCAGTCGGTCCATGCAAATTAAGGCGCGCTCTTTTTCCTCCTCTAAAGGTTGGGTCAGGAAAATCTTTTCACCCCACACGATGGGAGTGGAATTGCCCCGGTAGGGCAGGGAAACTTTCCAGGCGATGTTTTCAGACGTACTCCATTTGAGTGGGAGGTTTTTTTCCGTACTGATTCCCAAGCCTGTCGTTCCTCTCCACATCGGCCAGTTTTCAGATTTTAAGGAGAGACAAGTCAGTAAGACAAAAACAAGTAACCGCATGAGCGAAGGATATGCCTTAAAGTGAAGACGGCAAGTCAAAGGTGTAGGGAGTTCCTTGACGTTGAGTACTAGTTTTATTCCAATAGGCATGTGGATAAATTAAAGTCAACAGCCGTGTCGCTCGGTTTAACCAAATATGACAGGCATATTTTTTTGTGCGCTGATCAAACGGAGTCAAAGTGTTGTGATAAGGAAGCTGGGCTTGCGGCTTGGAATTATCTGAAAAACCGGCTTAAGGAATTGGATTTGGTCGAAACTGAGCCGAAAGTTTTTCGGACCAAGGCAAACTGTTTGCGGGTTTGCATGAGAGGGCCCATTGCGGTGGTCTACCCTGAGGGCACATGGTATCACTCCTGCACACCGGAGGTGCTGGAACGGATTATTCAGGAGCACCTTATTAATGGAAGTATTGTCGAAGAATTTGCTTTCGCGGCTTCCAGCAGTTGTCGATGAAATTAGCCATTCATACAGCTTTGGACATAATCTACAATAGGTTGATCCTCCAGGCCCGCTTCTAAGGTTACGCGCAATAACTCTGCTGGATTTACGTTCTTCTCACGGAAGAATTGACGATCACCCCCTCAGCCATACATCAAGTCTGCCGGTAAATTGCCGGCCAACTTGGCTCGTGCCTTTACGATCAGTCGTGGGAGCCACGCGATCCCTTCCACCTCGGCATCCTTGGGGGGAAATTCATCCATTTCCATTCGGTGAGTGGCAGGTTGGCTGTCCAGTTCCTCTACAAAATGCTCATAACGAACTGCCTGCAACGCCTCCACATGCTCGTAAATGACGTCATCCCACCCCACATAGTCATCACAGAAGTCAAACATCTCCTGCGCACTGCAGCCAATGGATTCGAGAAAGGACACCTCATCGGGCTCAAACATGGAATCAGGGTCACTGCAGCCGGCCTTGCGCCGCTCGACGCCTGCGTCAAACACCGCGCGGAATTGGGTTTTCCAGTCGTGACTCATGGTTAGTTGCGAAGATCGACTTCTGCCATCAGTTTATCGGTGGCTGTGTAGGCCTCGGTGACCCATTCAACAATCTTGGAGGGGTCGGGCGCGTATTCCAACTCCAGGCTGATGGCACCGTCAAAATCAAGGTCCTTGATGGCCTGCAGGTAGGGGACGAAGGGCACCACTCCGCGACCGGGTGGCAGATCGCCATGAACCTTGCCATCACAATCGGAAATATGCACGTGGCCGGCGCGGCCTTTCAGCGCGGCCAATGATTCCGGCGGACTGTTACTTAGGAGCATATGGCTGATGTCGATATTGGCCTTAACCGCCGGGTTGTCGCAGTCAGTCAGGAAACGATCCATTTCGGCCATGGTGTTCACCAGAGACAGATCAAAAGGTTCCAGTTCGAGGACAATTTCCAGACCTTTCTCCGCCGCATAATCACCAAGGATATTACAATTCTCCACGCCCCATTTCCATTGTTCCTCAGGCGGAATGACTTCCTTTTGCCAAATGTATTCGCCGATCACGAGCAGGTAATTTTTTGCCCCCAATTCCGCGCCCATGTCCAGGTAGCGTTTGCAACGATCCAGGTGAAACGCCTGCACACTCGGGTTAAAGTCAATCAGCCCTACGCTGACGCCAACAACACTGATAATGGGCAATTGTAACTCCTCACAGGTCTGCTTGACGGTCGCAATGCGCTCATCCGCCCCCTCATCCAGTGGATCCTGAAAAATATCCACGCAATCGAAACCCAGTTCCTTGGTCTTGTGCAGTCCGTCGACCAGTCCGACTCCGTGCTGTTCCCACGCCGAATTAATCATCCCAAGTTTCATAAATACTATTCTCCTGTAATCTCTCTCAGTTCAACGGCCCGGTGCTCTTCGGCGCTTTGGTAAGCCGATTCGACCAGGGCCATGGTGTTTAAATTATCGCGTCCGGCGATAGCAGGTTGTTCACCGGTTTCAAGGGAGATTAAAAGTTGTGCCATGGTGCCAATGAAGGCGTCGGGGAACCAGCTTTCTTCCCACGTGGGCGTGGTGAATTTTTCATCGCCCTTGGCGGCATACCGGATTGAGGATGGAGTGGTGTAGGGATCCTGGCACCAGCCAATATCGCCCATGGCCAGACCATCAAGGCCTTCAATGCGCCATTGGATGCCGATATCTGCCGGCGCCCCCTCGCGTGCAGGGCCAGTCCATGTGTCATCAATGGCGATTGCTCGGAGTCCGTCGGCGTATTCCAGTATGTAGCTGGCAATGCCATCAGTATGGGGGAAGGAAGTGCGGGGATCGCGGCGGGTGGTGCAGTAGATTCGTTCAGGATTTCCAAACCAAAGTCGGAAAGTATCCATATGGTGGATGGACATGATCCGAAGCGTAACCCAGCCCTGACGTTCCTGCCAGGGCATCCAGTGAGGGATGCCACGCATGTCGATGGTGGCCAGTACAGGTTCACCAATGGTTCCGTTCTCAAGCAGTGTTTTGGCGGCACGAACCGACTGGTCATAGCGCATGTTTTGGTTCACCGCCAAAACGATATTAGCTTCTTCGCAGGCTTCCACAGCCTCAAGGGCTTCGGCATAATTCGAACCCAGCGGTTTTTGAGCGAGAATCCCCTTTACGGTACCCCGGGAACAGGCAGCCTTGATGATCTCAAGTTGATTGTCCGGTGGTACAGCAAGGTCCAGTACCTCAATGGATTCATTATCAAGAAGTTGATCAATTGTTTCATGGACAACATTGATGCCATGTCTTTGGGCACAATTGGCGGCGTTTTCCCTGGTGCGAGAGGCGATCGCCACGGGATTGAAACCAGCCTTTGCATAGGCGACCAAATGGCAGTCGCTCATAATGAATCCACTGCCTATGCAGCCAATGCGCCAATCCTTGCGCTCGGGCAGCGGGGAGTGGATGTTAAGATTCATGCTTCTGCCTTCTCGCCGGCGCCTGTGGTGCCGTCCTTTTCTGGGTTCCAGAAATCGGTTTCGCTCTCGAATAGTTTGGCGCCCACCTCCTTGATGGCGGTATCAGGCAGTTTCTCTAGTGGTGCGTAGCGCGGGTGATGCGATTCCTTGTAGGGATCATTATGCTTGGTGTTATAACAGCAGATGAGCGACCAACGGGGGTGCTCTGAGGTGTTTTGGTCTGAACGGTGAAGGAGGTTGCTATGGAAAAAGAGTGTGTCGCCCGGGTCAAGTTCCGCGTAAACCAGCTCCATCACCTTTGCCGCTTCCTTTACGCGTTCAGGCTCTGCTCCTGTTTGGTCACCGAATCGACCGTGTTCCACGCGGCCCAGTTTGTGTGAACCTTTAAGAACCTGCAGACATCCGTTTTCTTTCGTATTGGGATCAACGGCAATAAAAGCTGAACCCATGTCGGGATAGAGGCATCCGTTTTGATACCAGTAACCGTAATCCTGGTGCCAACTCCACGCCCCGCCGATGCGCGGCTGTTTGATGCTCATTTTGCTATGGTAATGATAAACCTCATCATCGAACAACTGTTCCATGGTATTAACAATGCGGCTGGAGCGGGCAATGGCTCCCCATATATCCTCTCCGGCGGAGTTCCAGAGTACCAGCCGTTGCTGGCCACCCTCTCCATCATCAAGGTCATAGGCTTTTTCTTCAAAGGCCGATTCGGCCTTGGCTGCTTCCCGCAGGATATCCGCTTCCTCCAGATCAAAAAGGCTGCGCATGATCAGGTAACCATCTTTCTGAAAGGCAGTGAGTTGGCTATCGGAAAGTGCAGTCATAAGTAGAGGATTGTTGGGAGCTTGGAGAGGCCGCTTCCAGTTGTCAAAGAGAGATTCTGCGGGGATTACGGCAGTGCCCAGGTGGGCGAATTATTAAGACGGTGTAACATCTCACCGGCCTTGCGCACGAGCAACACACCTTCATCTTCGCGATTGGCGTAGTCCTCAATATTGATGGATGCGGGATCACGATAACCGAGGTTTATTTCGCTACAGACTGCCTCGGATAAACCTGTTGCCAATGTCACATTCGCTCTGGGTTTTTCCATTCCATTCACCACCTGTCCAATGCCCTTTACGTGTGAGGAGTGGGCCAGAAGTCCCCATGGATGGTTTTTGTATTTCTCCCAGTGTTCAAGCAACCAGGCAGAGCAGTGGTAGCCGACTTCCCGAAGTCCCGCCTCGTGGGTATGGCTGATGGATTTAATATGAGGGCCATAAATAATCAGCTCTCCATCATCGGCCAATACAGGTTCAAGTTTATACATGCACTTACCGCCGACCCAAATATCGTCATACATTGGCGGGGCACAGGAGAGAATGGTGTGAAACGGCCGGTCCTTATAGATGATGTGTACTTTGTCCGACAGGTCGGCTGCGACATCCCACGCACTTTCAGGCGTGCCGAAAAATAAGCCGGCCAAGGATTTATCCGGTCGCACGACCATGGCAAAGCAGCGTTTGTCGACCGCCACCATTCCGCCAGCGCGATCGACCACCTTGCGAACGGCCGTCCATTTGTGGCCAATGATCTTTGGGTTGCTGATGACTGCCCCCAGCCAATGGAAAAAATTCAGGAGCTCCGGTCCGCTGACCCCGGGGAAAAGGTATTTGTTTCCACCGGAAAACCCAACCACCTCGTGCGGGAACACCGGCCCGACAATAATGACCT
>CAZTTU010000136.1:0-7239 GCA_964616045.1 uncultured Verrucomicrobiota bacterium
CCGGCGATGGTACGTGCGTTACCCGGATCGCTGTCGGAGCCGAGCCATTCGCCCGTGTTCAGACGGTCGTCACTCCAATTGCGGGTCAGGGCATAAACCGCAGAAGGGCGCTGAGAGTCCGCCCCACGGCAAAGCACGTAGCTTACCCCCTCCCCAAGCTCGGTGCTAACGCCGTCAGCCTTGGTGTCATAGCCCATCCAGTTCATCTGAACGATCTCACTATTCATAGAACGACTAGCGTCACAGGGTGAATGGAGAATCTTAGGGGTCATGAGCTCAGCCTTCATGGCCGCAAGGCCATATACACCAGCAGCTGCAAGTGAGTTGGGGTGAGCACCCACTTCGTTGTTCATGCGGTTAATTTGCATGCCATACTGACCGGGGGATGCACCAGACGTTCCAAAATGAATACCCACGCTACTGGGGGTCAACTGCCAAGGCAGCCGCTCCCCATTGTCCTGCGCAAAGGCCAAGCCGGCCTTGTATACGTTGCCTACGTTATTTACGCACTTCACGCGGTTAGCCCTGGCCTTGGCTCTGGCCAAACCCGGCAGCAGCATGGCGGCAAGGCCAAAAATCACCGGCCAGATGACCACGGGTATCACCAAGCCACCGATTGCCAAGCCTGAACCCTTGAGCCGGTTAATCGGATTCTTAATCTTCACCAAGGCTACGATTCCGAGAATGAAACCGATGCAGTTGAGCAGCGGCAGGAATGCCATGATGAATGAGGCAACAGCCAGTCCGGAGGTTTTAGGTTCGGCGGGGATGCCTTGAGGATGAGGTTGTGTTTCCATAAAATAATCTAGGGGTTAGGGTGGGTTATCGGAATATACGCGTGCTGGCTGGGCCTTTGGTTAAGCCTCCCATCGAACTGGAATGTCGACCGACCACACCTCCGCCGGAGCCAATGTCCAGATCACTGGATTGTTTGGAGCTGCCATCGGCCATTGTTATCTGGCCCTGGCCGGCATCGAGGCCGGCAATGACGTTGGGATTTCCCCAATCGGAATTTGCCCCCAACCATCGCGCCGTGGCCAGATCATCGGAGGAGAGGTTTCGGGTGGCTGCCAGGATGGTGGATGGGCGCATCGTCTCGGCTCCCTCACAAAGCACATAACTGATTCCATCACTTGGCACGGGATTGCCCGCCCTGGTGTCGTAGGAAGTCCAATCCTCCTGAAGCCTTTCATTGGCTGCCATCCTCTCAGGATCACAGGGCGAGATGAGAATCTTCGGGGTCTGGAGTTCACTCTTCATGGCAGTGAGGCCAAACACTCCTCCGGCAGTTTGAGCCAGGCCATAGTTTGAGCCGACATGATTTTGCATTCCTGAATCACTGAGCTGCCACGGGTATCGTTCACCATTATCCTGGGCAAAAGCCATGTGGGCTCTATTGATCATACCAAGATTATTCACGCACTTGATGCGGTTGGCCTTGCTCTTTGCCTTGGCCAAGGCCGGCAACATCATACTGCCGCCCAAGCCGCCCAGGAGGGTGATTATGACTCCAACCACCGGCCAGATGATTATGGATATTATCAGGCCGCCGACTGCCAGACCGGTGCCCTTGAGCCCGTTGGCCTTATTCTTGATTTGCACCAGGGCAATGATGGCAAGGATGAAGCCGATGCAGTTAAGCCCCGGCAGGAATGCCATGATAAACGAGGCCACAGCCATGCCGGAGGTTTTGAGTTGGGTGGGTATTCCTTGAGGATGGGTTTCCATGATTATTACAGATGTTATTGTTGAGGGCGAAGGACAGTGAGGTTTAGTCCGGGGGCAACGGCATTGCCTTCGCGGAAGTTGTCTTGGGCTCGATTGAGTTGGTCGTTGAACTCAGAACTCGATCCTCGTGAGGTTGCTCCGTCACTGGTCCCCCAGTTGGCCTCTTCGGCGGGCATCCCTGCCATCGTGTGTTGGGGGTCTTCATCCCCATCTTCGCCGTGGAATTCTGCAGCATAACCAAACATCCCCCCATCCTGAATATGGGCCGCACCAACATGTTTACTCCAAGGCCGATCACCATTGGGGTAACTCCAGATGTCCCCACTATTGCGTCCGCCCTTGGCCTGATACCAGTCCCGCCTTTGGGAATCGGAGGCGTTCTTGAGGTTGCGAGTTGTAATCATGACGGTCTCCGGACTGTACGTATCTCCCTGCATGGCAATGGCGTAACTCTGACTCTCTGAGGCGACCTGAATTGGGTTGCCGGTTGCAAATTCGAGCGCGCCCATACGCCGCTGAGCTGCGATGGCCTCGGGATCCAAGGGAGACGCCAGAAGCTTGGGAGTATAAAGTGATTGGCGAATTGAATAAGCGCTCATCCAGCGGGTGACATCATAGGGGTCATCGGCACTGCTGTAACCCAAGGCCTGAGCCAGTTTGTTGCCATCGGCTCCCGCAGCAAAAGCGGCTGATAAATGAGGTGTTTGCCCATCGAGCTCGTCACTGAGGGCGTAGAAGGACTTGTTGATCGTAGATATGTTGCTCATGCACTTTATGCGGTTGGCTTTGGTTTTTGCCTTGGCCAAAGTCGGCAGTAGCATACTGGCGAGGATTCCAACCACCGGCCAGATAATCACAGATATCACCAAGCCGCCGATTGCCAAACCGGAACCTTGGAGCCTTTTGGATTTATTGCTGATCTGTACCAGGGCAATGATGCCGAGAATGAAACCGATACAGTTAAGCACCGGCAGGAAGGCCATAATGAACGAGGCAACAGCCATGCCGGAGGTTTTGGGTTTGGCGGGTATTCCTTGAGGATGGGTTTCCACGAATATTACAGATGTTATTGTTGAGGGCGAAGGACCGTGAGGTTTAGTCCGGGGGCAATGGCATTGCCTTCGCGGAAGCTGTCCTGGGCTCGACTGAGTTGATCATTAAACTCCATCTCTCTACCCATCCGAACTGCTCCATCACTAGTCCCCCAGTTGGCCTCTTCGGCGGGCATCCCCGCCATCGTGTGTTGGGGGTCTTCATCCCCATCTTCGCCGTGGAATTCTGCAGCATAACCAAACATCCCCCCATCCTGAATATGGGCCGCACCAACATGTTTACTCCAGGGCCGGTCGCCATTGGGGTAACTCCAGATGTCTCCGCTGTTGCGTCCTCCCTTTGCCTGATACCAGGCCCGGCGCTTGGCATCCGAGGCGGTCTTGATGTTGCGTGTCATAATCAACAGTGTGTCCGCGGTGTACAAATCTCCCTGCATGGCAATTGCGTAACTCTGACTCTCTGAGGCGACCTGAACCGGACTTCCGTCTTCAAATTCATGCATGCCCATACGCCGCTGAGCTGCGATGGCCTCGGGGTCCACGGGAGACACCAGAGACTTGGGAGTATAAAGTGATTGGCGTATTGCATGAGCGCTCATCCAGCGAGTGGTGTCATAGGGGTCATCGGTACTGCTGTAACCCAAGGCCTGAGCCTGTATGTTGCCATCGGCTCCCGCAGCAAAACCACCGTACAGATGCGGTGTTTGCCCATCAATTTCGTTGGCGAAGGACTGATAGGACATGTTGATGGTCTTTATATTGTTGGCGCACTTCATGCGGTTGGCCTTGTTCTTGGCCTCGGTCAAAGCCGGTAGTAGCAGCAGGGCAAGGAGTGCCACGTAGATAATCCCACCAATCACGGAGGTAATCAGGCCTCCCACTGCCAAGCCCTTTCCCCCCACGGCCCCGCCGCTGCCGTTGATTTTCCGGATGGCAATGATGCTAAAAATAAGTCCCAAGAATGCCGGAAGTATCGGAATACAAATCAGGCCGAGGATGCCACACACCAGTGAGGCAACAGCCATGCCAGAGGTTTTGGGTTTGGCGGGTATTCCTTGAGGATGGGCTTCCATGCGCGCAATCCTACCAAATTGCTCGACGAGCGGATACTGCAAAAGTAGTAAATTATTATAATTGGGTAGTTGCCCCTAACGCTGTGCCTTCATCCACTTGGAGTCGTGGGTCGTGAGCAATGTGGCAAGAAGGATATGGAATTCATCGGCGGTGCCATCGATGGTGCGCCGTACCCAGAAGCCGTGGGCGACATTTACCTCGTACCAGTCGTGACCGGCTTTCTCAAGGCGATCGGCATCGGGGCGAAACGATTCCTGCAGGAAATCGCCCGCATCTTTTTCGGCATCCAAGACATCAAGATACCGGGCCTGCACTCGTTTCAAGCGCGCAGGCTGATCCATGAGGTTTTGGTGCGCGACAAAAAACCCGCGTGCTGTGCACCTCAAATATTTATCGTACACCGGCTGCAGTTCCATGCGTAGCTTAGGATTCTTGCCTCCGGGAATGCCGTTGGCGGTGACCCATTTGATGAAGGCAGGATTGTAGTGTCCAAATTCGTTGGCTGAGGTGAGGTGGAGCTTTCCGTTTTGATGTGGTCCAACGCCGAAGATTTTATGGCCCGATAGCTTCTGTAACTGGGCGATATTCAGGGCAAACTGCGCCTTGGCATACAGACCGCGCAGGCCGCGGTTGGGCAGCCAAGTGCCAAGATCCTGATAGGCCTTCTGCGGCGTGTCCTTGGCCAATTGAGGGAGCGCGCGCCAAAGGGCTAATATTTCCTTTGGGGAGCTATCACCGGCAAATCCGGCAAAAGGCAACAGCAGCAAGAAATGCATCCAGCGCATGGGGCATTCTGACCGCGCGGATTACGGGCACAAGGTGGAGTTGTCCCCAAAAGAAAAAAGGCGACCCTTGCGGGTCGCCTTCGTGAATCTTTTGGGGTCAATGATTAAGCATCCGAACGCTTGGGACGTTCCTTGCTTTTACCATCGGGGCGTTGGCGGCCGCCAGGACCTCGTTGGCCGCGCTGAGCCTGCATTTCCTTGTACTTCTTCTTCTGCTCATCCGTCAGGAGTGCTTCTACCTGCTTGTCATACTTGGCACGCAGTTCCGTCATTTTCTCGCGCATGGTCTCGCGGTCACCATCTCGGAATAATTCCTGCATCGCAGTCCGATTGGCAGCCTGAAGAGCAGTAACTTTTTTCTGTTGCTCCTCAGTCAGGTTCAACGAGGCGAGTGAACCACCACGTCCACCTTGGCCTCCTGGTCGTCTGCCTTGACCACCGGGTTGCCGACCTTGGTCACGCTGTGCGCGCGCTTCGGCCATCTTTTTCTTCTGCTCGTCAGTCAGGACAGCATCAGTCTTCTTCTGATATTTCTCACGCAACTCAGCCATTTTGGCACCCAATGCCTGACGATCACCTCCACCATCTCTGAGCTCTTGAAATAACTCCCGCATCTCGGCGCTTTGCTCCTGCTGGATGGCAGTGATTTTTGCCTGCTGATCCTCGGTCAAGCCAATGCCCTCATAAGGGTTGCGCCTGCCGAAGCCGCCAGGACGAGGCTGGCCTTGGCCACGCTGCGCGCGCGCCTCGGCCATCTTTTTCTTCTGCTCGTCAGTCAGGATGGCATCGGTCTGCTTTTGATACTTTTCGCGCAGGGCGGTCATCTTGGCACTCAATGCCTGACGATCACCTCCACCATTTCTCAGTTCCTGAAACAATTCCCGTAGCTCGGCGCTTTGCTTCTCCTGGATGGCAGTAATTTTTGCCTGCTGTTCTTCGCTCAAGCCAATTCCCTCAAAAGGATTGCGCCTGCTAAAGCCACCACCCGGGCGTTGGGGCCTTTGCCCTTGTCCGGGACGGGCTTGACCTTGTCCGGGACGGGCTTGACCTTGACCGGGCCGCTGGCCTTGTCCAGGACCGGCTTTGCCTTGTCCGGGGCGGGTTTTGCCCTTGCCGGGTTGTTGTTGTGCTTGGCCGGTTGAGACAAAAATAAGCCCACCAGCCAGGATCGCTGTTACCAGCATATATTGATTTTTCTTCATATCAATTAGGGTTGTGAAACGGTTCCGCTATCATATACGTGTTTTGGTGGAAGAGGATACAAAAAAACACCCTGAATCATGCCAAAAAGCTATTGGAACCGGGAGGAATCATGAAAAAAACAAAAAAGCGGCCCGAAGGCCGCCGTGGGGGAAGCAAATCTTGTATTATTTCTCGCGCTTGAGGGGCTGGATTTTCCGTGGCTTCGGCTGAACTTTTAGTTGACGCGGTTGAATCCTCAACGGCTGGATTTTCCGTGGCTGCACACCGCCGGGGGCTGGCAGGATGCGGATATTCGGCCGGTTACCCTGAAGTTCGCGTAGTTTCTTCTGATTCTCCTTTTGCTCCTTAGTGAGGATGGATTGGTAATCTTTTTGATACTGCTCGGAGATCTTCTGGTAGGCGGCTCGGCGCTCATCTGGCGGAAGCTCGCGAGCTGTTTGGGATGCCTGCTGGCGTTTGGTGCTGAATTTCTTGAGTTTGGCCCTTTGTTCATCGGACAAGACGACGCGCAGCTTCCGCATCTGCTCAAGGCGCTTGGTTCGCTCTTCGGTGTACTTGGCCAGCTTGGCCTTTTGCTCTGGGGTGTAAATATCATCAATCTTCTGCTGATATTCCGAGCGCAGATCACTTATCTGATCACGCCTATCCTGCAAGGCTAATTCCCTGTTCTGGTTAATTTCTCGGGTCGCTTGTGACTGCACCTTGCGGATTTCAGATATTTTATTCTTCTGCTCCTCGGTGAGGTCCAGCTGCAATCGCGGGAGCGCAATGGGGCGAGCCAGCAATGCTCCGCCGGCTGGCCGGGGAACAATCTGGAGCTGGAGCCGTTTTGGCTTGGGATCATCCTGGGCGGCGGTGGAAAACGCCGTGGCACCAGCTAATCCAAATACGGAAATAATAGAACTGATTTTCATGATTGATGTAATTAATCGGTGTTTTCATTAAGCGGGGAAAAGCGAATTTGCGCCAGCAAAAAACTCTTCCCCGAACCTACAAAAAAAGCGGCCCGAAGGCCGCTGTGTGAATTGATTTTGAGAAAGATCCTACTTCTTCTCTTTTGCCTTTTTCTCTCTGGCTGCCCGCTGCTTGGCCTGAAACGCCTTCCATTGGGTCAACTGAGCTTCAGTGAACAGCTCCTTGAGCTTCGCATTGCGTTCCTTATAAAAGGGCTTACCCGCAGTCTTCTTTTCTTCTGCAGAGCGCTTCTTTTGCTCAGCTGCAAATGCCTTTTGCTCTTTTTGGAGGGCCTGGAATTTTGGCCTTTGCTCCTCGGTCAGTTTGAGTTCGGCGATTAGCTTGGTGTAGGCGGGATTACCTTTGGGCTTCTTGACTTTCTTGTCATCGGCCTGAGCGTTGAAGCTCAACACGGCAGCCAGGAGTAGAATCCAGATTTTATT
>CAZTTU010000137.1:0-7189 GCA_964616045.1 uncultured Verrucomicrobiota bacterium
ATGGCTGAGAAAAATTTCAGCAATTCGCAAATTCAAGTGGCTGGCGAAAATTCGTTAATCGTTTCTTTCGGCAAGGACATTTCGGCAACGGTTTCAAGACGGGTTCGTCGTGCAGAAACGGCTCTTCGAATTGGATTAGAGGATATCCTCATTGACCTGATTCCATCCTACGCTTCATTGCTGATCATCTATGATGCAAACCGGATGGATCATGCACAGGCACTGGGAAAAGTGCGATCATGCGTAAGGGAACCTGAAGAGCTTAATAATGCCGCCAAAGACAAAGGGCAATTGATCAACCTGCCGGTTTGGTACGGGTCAAATGCCGGGCCGGACTTGCAAGCTCTTGCGTCTGCCAAAAACTTGTCAACAGAAGAGATCATACAGATTCACCAAGAACGGGAATACTGCGTCTATGCCATCGGTTTTGCCCCAGGTTTTGCGTACCTGGGTGAAGTTGATAAACGCATTGCAGCACCACGGTTGGCCACGCCCCGGCTAAAGGTGCCACGCGGAGCCGTGGGCATTGCTGATCAGCAAACAGCCGTGTATCCCGCCGAATCACCGGGTGGCTGGAATCTGATCGGCCGATGCCCGATGCGCCTGTTCGACCCAATGGCTCAACCGCCTATGCCGATGAAAGTGAGTGACCGCGTGCGATTCGAAGCCATCGACCGGAATACATTTTTGAATTTGGGAGGCGAACTGTGACAGGCTTTCGCGTGATTGATCCTGGCTTATTGAGCCTCTTCCAGGACGCAGGACGATTCGGTCATCACGGCTTGGGCTTAACCAATGGCGGTCCGGTGGATTCGGTCTCGTTTTATTGGGCCAACCGATTAGTGGGGAATACTACCAACACCACTGCCATCGAAGTTACCCTGGGTGGCTTGTCATTGAAGAGCGAGGTTGAAACCACCATCGCGGTGACTGGGGCCGCGATGCAGTTTAAAATCAATGGAAACATAAAGGGATTGTGGCGAAGCCATCGGATCAAATTAGGAGATATGATTCAACTGGGCCACACCAGCAAAGGATGTCGCAGCTATCTTGCGGTGACGGGTGGGTTTCATGTGAAGCCTCTGTTTGGCAGCACTGCCACGGTCGTGCGCGAAAATATGGGAGAGCCTATTTGTAAGGATCAGTGGATCGTATGCGTCAATTCTGAATCACGGAGGAATTTGGCTTTGCCATTCAAAGAGATTCCCAGCTATGAGCAGGAAGCCTGTTTGCGAGTCATCCCCGGATACCAATACGAAATTTTTGGCACAACTGCCCGAAGCTCATTTTTTGGTAGCGAATACCGTGTTTCCGGTAAGCATGATCGCATGGGATACCGCCTCAAGGGTTTACCGATCGAAAGTCCTTGCTCCGAGATGTTGTCCGAAGGCATTTGCCTGGGGGCAATTCAGATTCCGGCTGATGGCCAACCGATTGTATTACTCAATGATCGGCAAACTATCGGGGGGTATCCCAAGATTGGTTCTGTCTTGTCATGCGATCTGGCCAACCTCACCCAGTGCAATTCTGGTGATTGTGTGCGGTTTAAGCCAATCACTATTGAAACAGCTCAAAAAATATTGCGAGCGACCAAGGCAAAGATGGAATCCATCCATCCCAAAGTTTGCGAGTAACGCAGTTGAAGTTCCTGTCGTGGAACGAGAGCAAATGAAAGATTATCGGTCTGTCTGCCGGATGGCCTCACGCATGGCATCGTGAACTTCTTTCCTCAAGAGTTGGCCCATGTGCCCGCCGGTTTCCGTGAAGATTGTACGCTCTCCAGGAAAGCGTTCGCGAAACCACGCGAGATCCTCTTTGGTGAGCAGAAAATCGTTACCGGTCAACACCAACTTCAAATTTTTCACGGCTGTCAAACCCGCCTCTCGAGTGCGAAGGTTGCTGGCACGAGACATGGCATTGGCATCAATGTTTCGCTTGGCCAGGGCTGGGGCAATAATATTACTGTAGTAGTCCTCCCAACTAAGGGTCCCTACCTTTTCATGGGCTTTTGTGCTGCGAGCGATCCCCAAGCTAGACATGATGGTTTGCGTAAGCGTAAACCGGTAGCTGAGTCCGATTAAATATGACGCTTCTTGATCACTGAACGGAAGATCCGAACCTTTTTCCGGGACAGAGTCCTGAACTTGAATTGTTAATAATTTAGCCACCGCAGATTCCTTGATAGAATTTGCGTTCTTGTCTCCTGCAGGTGCACGAAATAGCTGATCGAGTGCATGAAGGCCGGTAATTAAATCCAGTGGCGGATTTATAGAGAGCGCGGCGGAGTAGGCATCCGGAGCACTAGTGGCTGCCAAATTAAGCGTGTACCATCCACCCATAGAGAAACCCATCACCGCAGGTTTTCCATTTGCCTGCGCACCAATCTCTGTATTGATTGCGTCATGGATTTGTCGGAGGTACAGTAGATCATCATCAAGATAGCCCGGCAAATAATTCGCTGGTGCGGCCTGAATGAATTCCCAGTTCAGATTATTGCTGAAACAAACAACGTGATACCCTTCCAGGTAAGCTATTTCGGCCAAGGCGAGGGCCCGGGTGCTTAGACGGTGTGCTCCTAGGCCAGGAATCACGAAGGCAATCGGTGAAGGTTTGGCCTGCATCCACACTGACGCGGATAGAGGTTTCCGAAATCCTTTGGGTTGGACGGATATTTCGTCGGCTTTTTTTCGGAATTTGTTTTCTTTGGGTCGGTTGAACACAGCCAAAAGGGTTTGTGTTTGAGGAGTATCCTCTCCTTCCATCACCAGTCGGGTATTGGAAATCTCAATAGCACGTTTACGAGTGTAATAGAGTTTATTCAGGGCATAGGGGTCAAACTCAGTGTCCAGCAGTTGACGGGTTGTGTCGGCATCGAACGATTTATCATTAAATCTGATAGCGACACCGGCTCCATAAAACCAAGAAGCCGGATCCAAATATACTGCTCCGGCTCCTCCGATGACATCCCGGGGAGAGGAAGCTCCCCAAATCGGTAAATGAAGGTATGATGAGGTAGTCCAGCCCCACTTACCAAGCGCTTGGCCAATATCTTCATCTGCCAGATAAATTTCATATTTTTCCGTGGCCGGATCTGAAAACCCCAAAATCCCTACTGTGGTATTGATCAGAAATCTCTTTGTTTCCGTCCCAGCATTTGCCCACTCGCCTTGGAGTAGGTTTCCGGTTAATCGCACCGGATACGTGATATTATTCCCAAAATGCCGCATACTGGTGCGTGCTTTTTTTGGGATCACAGTATTGTATCCGGACCACACCGGTTCGAGGGCACAAGTAAATAAGGATTTATCCAAATTAAAAAATGCACGATTAATAGGCTCATAGGGATCAGGCGCTGATTGAAGTAATAAATGAACATCTTCAGGGTGGGAGGGCGACGGCAAAGAGGAGATGGCATTGGATTGCGAAAACTGCACGCAGCCAGTAAGGAAAACTCCCCCGACAAACCCCAATAATGACAAGATCAGCCTACGCATAATGCTTCTGATATTGAAAGGAGACGCCCTCATCGTGTGGGCAGCAGGGTGGTTGTGCAAGCCTAGAAATAAGTGTCTGGTTACTATTGTCTGACCCGACAATTCTCCAAAATAATCCATCATTACCCGTTCTTACGAATGGGCAAGGGGCTTCTTACAGATGTTTTCCTTGCTTGAACAAGATATATCAATTGCAGACAGGCGTGTGTTTATTCACTTTCGACTTCCTGTATATCTCTGCGGATATCTTTCCAAGTTACTTCTCCTAGATAGAGTGCAAACCACCCAAAAGATGCGAAGATGACATCGCGACCACGTCGGATAATGGCATATTTTGTGCCGAGTTCCGGGCCGTAACTGAAGAGCGCAAAGAGGCCCACTACTCCGAATTCTTGGACGCCAAGCGCACCAGGGACCACGATATTGAACCCGCGAGCAATGCTGATAAATGCTTCCATGGCAAAAGCGTGATGCCAAGCCACCTCCGCGCCCAACAAGTATGCGACGATCATTATCTCCAACGTATCGAACATCCAGCCAATGAGGTAGGTGCAAGTGCACCAGTAAAAGTGCCGCTTATCCTGATTGTAAAAATCATAAATCTGGTCATCCAATTCACGAATCTTTCCTTCTTTTGAAGCCAGTGACTGAAATCTGAATCCAAGTTTGCGCACCCAACTAAGGAGCGTGGTGAACATGCCATGCTTCTGGATTTTAAACAGCAGAATCATCATGGTGAAACCAATGACAGCCATACCGGCAAAGGCCCATTTCACACCCACGTGTTCGGCCGGCAAAGTGAAAGCAGCTACAGCCGCGCCCATGGCGATGAAGGTAGATTGAGCAACTGATTGGGCGGTTTTGGATCGCACTGCCGCAGAGGCGGCTGTGATGACAGTCACATTGCGGCATTTTAACAGATAGATCTTGGCCACCTCACCGCCCACGTACATGGTGGGGATGACGTTGTTGATGGATTCGCCAACCAACCGAATAACCCAAGTGACATAAAACGGGATACCTTTCAATGCTGTGGAGCCGAACGTGAAACGCCAGCCCATGGTATCAATCGTGAACACGATGGTGTAGGGAATCAGGACGACGAGCCCAAACCAACCATGTATCTCCAATTCCCTAAAAGTGCCGCGGATATCATCCCATCCGGTACGTTGAATAAACCAGGCAAACATGGCAAGGCCGAGAGTCAGAAGAATGATGCGAACGGTTTTCTTCATGCATCTACCTTGACGTCGAGTTTGCCCTGACGGCGCAGCCAGACACCGAACATCCAGAAACCATGAACAGCCAAAACCGCCATCCACAAAAACCATTCCACCCGATTTACAATTGTCAGCACCAACAAAATAACTGAGTAATCTCGGTTCGCAGCCCTGGCCACCAGTTGTCGGAAGCGTGTATGAGGTGTTTCACTTTGTTCCTCACGCACAATGGCAATGAACGAAAGTACCACGCCAAATGCCGCCGCTAGCCCCAACCAGAGAGTCGGTCCAGCGCCAGCGTTCTTATGGTACAGTCCCGCACTGATGCCGGCAAAGAGGCAGAGATGCACTAACTGATCTCCACCAATATCCAGCCATTTTCCCGTAAGCGTTTCCTTGTGCAACATACGCACGATGTCGCCATCAACACAGTCGATTACTGCGGAAAGTTGGAGGAGGATCGCTCCAAGAATCATCCAGTGGGACTCTGCGTTTGTCTGCTGGGCAAAACACCAGGCGGCTAACACGCCCACCGAAGTTGCCAGCAGTGAAACTTGATTTGGAGAAATGCGCGTGTGAATGAGAAATTTCGATACCACCCTGCCCAACGGTCGGTTAAAATTACGATTCACAAAACTATCAGTCTCCAGTCCCATCGTGTCCCAAAGAGCATCCTCAGCTTGCGCGGCAGAAAGTCCATCTTTCACCATCCTTGCCACGCCTTCCGCGATAATCCTCGGGTGTTTAGGCAATGAAGCTTCAACATCCCCTTTCCAGTGCAAAGTTACACCACAGGGTAAGACGGTACGATCAGTCGCGAACAACCGTCCTTTGTTTGTTAGCACACGCTCAAGATCCTCTCTTTGCACGACGAGGTTGGAAGCAATCAGGAGAGTGGGCACATAAATTTTCGGCACGTTCGACGTGAGATTAAAGTCAATCCCCAACGCAGCAGCTCTCAACAGCTTGGGCCGGTCGCCGGAGTAAACTATGGTGATCCCAGTGACTCCGGCCTGATGCGTAGCAATTACCTGACGGTCCAACACCGTCAACGTCGCCAAGGTCCGTTGGCAAGCTGGGGCATCAGCGATCAACAAGGCGGGGCAACTCACGATAACTTCCGCGTAACAAACAGGTCGTCCCCCATGAAGGCAAGGGAATTGTAAGCGAGATCGAGCGATAACAACTCTTGAGTCGTATCAACAATAAAACTAGTCATAGTAAATTGTTTCCAGAAATTCACGAATTACAGGAAGAGTAAGTCGACGAGGATTGTTGGCGAGTCGCTCAAGATTTACCTGCCCACAAATCTGTTCGACAAGGTCCGTGCCCTCAATACCTGTATCATGTAGTGTGACCGGGCAACCCACTGCCCCGACTCTTTGCCGGAAAAGCTCACCAGCTTTCTCTGGGCTGTCCGTCCTCATCGTTTTACAAATGATGGCAAGCCGCTTTTGGACTGCCTCGGGGCCCCGCGAATCCATACAGTCTTTTTCATTCACCAAGCCGTTGTAGGCTATCATTGGCCCTAAGGTGAGAGCGACAGCAGCTCCGTGGGGAATTCCGTGTTCTGATGTGAAAGTGTAAGACAACGCGTGCGGCGCGGTTGTCTTGGTTAGATTGATCGCCTGACCCGCAAGATATGCGCCGCGGGCCATTGCTGCGCGCGCTTCTGCCGAAGGACTATTTACGGCTGCCTCCAAATTACTCCAAGTCAACCGCAAAGCCTCTTGAGCATATTTTAGAGAACGATCGGTTGCATGGATGGACCAGATCGATTCAATGGCTTGGCACAACGCATCTAATCCAGAGTGTGCCGTAATATCCGGAGGCAAGTTAGTGGTTAGAGCAGGATCGATAATAGCCACATCCGGCCTCATTAACTCATGAGCAATCGAATGTTTATTGCCATCAACATAAACGACGGAAAAATGAGTAGCTTCACTGCCAGTTCCAGCGGTGGTGGGTATAGCTATCAAGGGTGGGGCGGGAATTGGATCGTACATTTGCCCTCCTAAAATCGACGTAGGAGAAACTAACTGTGCAGCGAACCAGTTGGCCAGCTTGGCAATATCGATCGCTGTCCCTCCGCCGACAACCAACACCGCATCCGGAGGATGCTCGCGAATGGCATCGCAGCAGGCAAGAACCTCTTTCCACTTGGGATTGGGGTCGAACCCGCTGAACCTGCCATTACCGCGATTTCGTAAGATTGGTTCCAAGACTTTGGAGGCACCCGAAACTTCATAAGCTACGGTATCAGCCACCAAAAAAACAAAGTTTGCACTCAAATCATCCAACAGTGCACCAACACCAATACACTCCGTCAGGAGTTTCTGCTGAGTTATTTCTTCGGGCGACTTCATGGGTGGTTCGCCTCGTCATCCATCATCAGTTCGGCGACATCGCAGACCTTTACTTCTGGTTTTTTGGCGGCAATGCCGTCGGTCATCATGGTCAGGCAGAAGGGGCAGG
>CAZTTU010000138.1:0-7142 GCA_964616045.1 uncultured Verrucomicrobiota bacterium
CCAGCAAGAAGGAGATCAAGACTTATGACGAGCTGCTCGTGCCGTTGCCCGAAGATAATCACAGTTTCAACAGCATCGCGCTCAGCTTGATTGAAGATTTACCCAAACCTTTAAAGGGCGATGGGCGAACCAAGCTGTTGAAGATAGTTAAAGCGCGCGACTACAAGCTTACTGCCAAGAAGGTGGACGAAGCAAATGGTGCCCTTCATTTCCAATTTGAATTGGACACAGACTGGACGGTGCCGGGCACGGTGATTACCCCGCCCAAGGCGCGCGGAACGTCGCTATTGGTGGCTGATCAAGGCCGCAAGTCGCAGATCGCGCGAGTGAAGGCATTGCTGGATTCAGGCCAAAGGGTGGTTGCGATCGACCCATTCATTTTTGGTGAATCGAAAATCAAGCGCCGGGATTTTCTGCATGTGCTCCTAGTGCACGCCGTGGGCGAACGGGCATTGGGCATTCAGGCCAGCCAAATCGCTAGCATTGCCAACTGGGCAAAAAAGGAATTTGGGGGACCGGTGCAGCTAACCTCGGTCGGGCCGCGCCTCAGCGTGGCCGCGCGCATTGCGACGGTTCAAACCGAAGCCATCAAAAGTGTGGTGCTCCACGAGCCCATGAAGAGTCTTAAATCAGTCATTAAGGAAAACAAAGGAGCCAATCACTTGCCAGAGATGATGTGCTTCGGCCTGTTGGAACACTTTGATTTGCCCCAGATTGAGTTGCTGATCAAGCCGCGTTCGGTAGTGGTGGAGTGATTTTATTCCCACTCCAGTTCCACTACGCCATACACCAGAAATTTGGGCACGGAGACGTTTGCTCTCAATCCGGAAGTGGTCACATACAATTCTTGAGCTTTGTTTGTCTCAGGGGTGAAGAAACGGGTGTGTTTTAGCGTTTTTCCTGAGGGTAGTTGCACGGAGAAGGATACGCCCTTGGCTGCGATGGGTTTTTCATCGTGGATGCCTCCGCCAGCGCTCTTGGGCTTGCCTGGCTCGGTGCGGTTGTAGTTCACAAAATGCAAGTGGATTGCACTGCCCTTGGCGGGGCGGCTGATGGAGACGCGCACGGTCTTGGGCGCAGTGATGTCAAAGTGTTTGGGCGAGGGCGGTTCCGGTTTGCCCACACGGTATACGGTCTTGTAACTCTTCGTGGCCTCGGGTGAGGCGAGGTCGTCTGGCAAAACATCAAAAAGGATGTGTCGCTCCAGCATTGAATCGCCCAGCGTGAGGAATTGTTTCACCGCATTCACATTGCCATCATGCACAGCTGTCCGAGGATACAGCAGGACACTCTTGGCGGCGGTTTGGTTGTGTCGGTAAATGGCGTCATGTTCACGAATGAAATTATAATATTGTGTGATAACCTTACGTGCGGCGGGGTTGGTGTAACGCGTGTAAAATCCCATCGGGGCGCCGCCATTGGCAATCAGCTCGGCGATGGCTACGCGCGTGCGGGTGCCCTCGTATTTGCCCAGTGTGAAGGGCTTGCCGCCAGTTGCTCCTCGAATGTACCGTGAATGCAGTGTGCCTTCGCCGAGGTAGCCGTTTTTTAGGTCCGTGTACATTGCGGAATTGCCGGTGCTGTACCAAAGATAATCCTCGTCCCGGGCCCACAACTCCGCGGGCAATAGGCAACGTTCGTCGCTGTTGATCTGGCTAAAGCGGCCGATATGGTTCCATTGTCCCACAATGAGGCCTGGCTTGAGTAACCGTCCGTAGCGAACAAAGACTTCATCAAAACAATCCTTGGTTGCGATTTGGGAAAAGCGCAACTGTTCGCGCTTAAAGAGTGTGCTTTCTGCCGGATTATGCCACGCGCCAATTTCCGTAAATCTGTGTTTTGGGAGGTCATTAATTTGGAATTTTGTTTTGAGCTCCTCCGAGGTAAAGCGGCCTCTCAGGTATGCTCGAAATCCGCGCTGGCAATGTTCGCACAGGCAATTGTGACGATAGAAATAGTTGATCATGAAACCATCTACTCCGGTCCGGATACCGTGCTTCACCCACGCTTTGAGTACAGCCCGCCAATGAGGGTTGTTGAGGCAGGCCCAGTATTCCTTCATGCCGCCGATGGAATAGCTGTTGTTGGTAATTGGTGTGCCATCAGCATTTTTTTCAAGCAATTGCATTGGGTCCAATACTGGTTTTGCGCCGAGCTGTTTTTCATCCCATAAGTCGCGGTAAAACTTGAAGAAGCCACGGGGACCATCATTGCTGGTTGGGTCGCCCACGAGAAACTCGATGTTGAAATGGCCGATGACCAGCACATCGAGCTTGTGTAAATCTTGGTTGCGTTGCCTGAACCAGTCACGGTTTTCCTGGAGGCCGATCTTGGGGAAATGCCCGGGATAACCTTGGCCGAATTTCGTGGCACCCAAACTCCAGTAGTGCGCGCCGTAAAAGCCGATCTGTGCCAGCTCCGGTCGCGCCTCTTTCACAAAGGATAAGTACTCAGGGTTATCGTAATTTGCCCAATGAGCAATCATGGTGGTGAATTCCAGCGGTCGTTTCGGTGCGCTTTGGCAGGCCGTGAGGAGGATGGGGAAAAGGAACAGGATTTTTTTCATGCCGATTGGCGTTGAGTCTGGCATAATTCTTCCGAATCGCCAGTCGCGAATGGCGTCCAAGTGAATATGAAAAACGGAATCATCATTGGGCTCGTTGCAATACAGGCCTGCATGTCGACTGAGGCGGCCGGCCGCCGCCAGCGCGACTTTGAGAAGGCCCCGCACAATTACTGGCAGCGCGCACTACAGGATCGTTTTACCCGGATCAAGCCCGCACTGGAGAGCGGAGAGCTGCCGCTGGACCGCTCCAGCGAGAAAGCATTTGTGATGAGCCTACTCAAGGTGTTGGACGTTTCGCCTGCTACACAAATGCTTGTGTACTCCACCACCAGTTTGCAGCTAAGCCGGATTTCACCGCGCAATCCACGTGCGCTATATTTCAATGAGGACATCTACCTTGGCTGGGTGCCCGGCGGGAAGGTTGAGATTGCGTCCATTGATCCTGCATTGGGTGGTATCTTTTACATCCTCGACATTCCGCGCGGCACCGTACCTGTTCGCATTGAGCGCAGTACGCGCTGTTTCAATTGCCACGCGGAATTTGAAATCGGCCGCATACCGGGGCTCTTGATCAAGTCCGTGGTGCCGGGGCCGGGCGGCGGCAGTCTGGAATCCTTCCGTGGTGACCAGACCGGCCACAGCATTCCTTTCAAGGACCGCTTTGGCGGTTGGCACCTTACCGGGAAGCATGGTATCACTGAACATTGGGGTAACATGGTCGGGGCACTCTCACCCGCGGGCCTGAAGAAATACGCCAACCCGCCTGGCCGACAGTTTCGCTGGGCAACCTATCCGGTAGCTACCAGCGATGTGCTCGCACATTTGCTACATGAACATCAGGTGGGTTTTGTGGATCGTGCGGTAAAGGCCACTTACGCCACGCGCACGGCTCTGGCCGCTGGCGATACCAAGGCAGAAATTGCCAAACACGCCGAAATTCTGACGCGTTACTTGCTGTTTGCTGATGAAGCGCCATTGCCCGAGGGCGGCATCGAGGGTGATGCGGCGTTGAAAGTTTTTTTTCTCAAGCGCGCCCGGCGTACCAAAATGGGCTTATCCCTGCGCGAGTTCGACTTGCGTACGCGTCTCTTCAAGTATCGCTGTAGCTACATGATCCACAGTGCAGCCTTTGCAGGATTGCCGCCTGACTTAAAGCAGCGAGTGTTCAAAAACCTTCGGGCAACCTTGGCTGGGACGCATCCGGATTCAAAACATCTTCCCGCGGCGGAAAAACAAGCCATCGTCAAAATCCTCGCCGAGACGGTGAAGGGCTTTGCCCAATAAAAAAGGCGCCCGGAGGCGCCTTTTGAATCTGGTTATCGAAAAGCTTTACTTCTTCGCGAGTTTCTTGCCAGCCTTGATCCAACCGGAGATGCCAGCAGACAGATGCTTCACATTCTTGAAGCCCAATTTCTCAGCAGCCGAGGCACCTTTTTTGTAGGCGCTGCACTTGGGTCCACCGCAGTAGGCCACCACGAGGGTGTCTTTTTTGGTCTTGGCCAGTTGCTTTGCAAGAGCTTTTGCGTCAGAGAAGGCAACCGCACCGGGGATGACTCCACGCTTGGTTTGGGAATTCTTGCCATTCACGTCGATCACAACAACCTTTCCGGTCTTGATGGCTTTTTCGAGGTCGCCGATGGTGATATCGGGGTATTCACCGGCCTGCACGTTTATCGCGAGAATTACGGTGGCAATGAGAGCTAATAGTTTTTTCATGTCTTATTTTATTGATTTTCAGTGGATTCCCGGACGCTAAGCCATCGGGATTTGTCTATTTGGACTTGCCGATAAGTCTAGTCATTCATGCCAATGGCGCAACCTTTTTCACTGGCATCGGGCAGGGTGGGTGGCAAAATCGGCTTATGGCACACGACACTTTACAAGTAGGCGATCTGGAGGCGGTGATTGGCGACAATGCCGCCCATGAAAAGCATAGGGCAGGCTATAATGGCCTCTGGAGCCTGCGGCACAAGCAAAGTACGCGCAGTATCTTCGTGCCGGGGATTGCCGGGCTCAATCTGGAGCATGTTTTTAATGGGGAGACTGAGTTTGGCGACCGCAGTGTGTTTTTTGAGCCTCGCACTGCTCCCATGACCTTCCGCAAAGTCAATGCCACTACGGCTGAACTTCACCAGCCGCCCACGCCCAATTTCCATATGGAAAGCTGGACCACCTTCACCCTACGCGCCCCACACTATATTGATATGGAGTTTCGCTGTATCCCGCGCCAGCACGTGCATGAGCGGGGTTGGTTCGGCCTTTTCTGGGCCAGCTACATTAATGGGCCGGCAGATAAGAGTATTTACTTTAAAGGCGGCTGGCGGCCCAAGGAAGATATGTGGATGCAGCTTTGCACCCAGGAGCATGATGATGAAAGCACAGTGTTGGCCCAAGGCGATGATTTTAAACTAAGCTGGCTGGAGGGCAGCCGTGATGCGCTCTTTAAGAACTACTCGCGCATGCGTTATTCACGACCCTTTTACTACGGCAACTTTGAGGATTTGGTTTATATCCTGATCTTTGAAAAGCCTGATGGCATTCGCCTCACCCATTCACCCAGTGGCGGAGGCTTTAATAAGAATTTCAACACCACCAACCCCGCGTGGGATTGGCAATTTATTGTGCCCAAGTATGAGGTGAACAAAGAATACAAATACCGCGCGCGGGCAGTACTGCGCCCGAAATGTTCGCGCGAAGAAATTTTGAAGGAAGTGGAGAACTGGAAATAGGATGACGGGCATGAAACAGATTCTATTGATATTAGCTGGTGTGGCGTTGGTGGGGTGTGGGAAGAAGGAAGATGGCAATACAGGTGTGGTAAAACCTAAATTGCCTTCGCCCAAAGCCGTCCCCGAGAAGCTCATTGCCGACCCCATTCTTGAGAAGGCGATTCGCGAACAACTCGAAAAGCCAGAAGGCGATCTCACCAAGGCGGACTTGGATAAGGTGACGAGGCTGGAACTCGATGACAATCAACTGACCGAGTTGCCGAAGGGGCTGGAGAAACTCACGAAGTTGGAGGTGCTGATCCTCGCTGACAATCAACTGACCGAAGTGAAGGGTCTGGAGAAGCTCACCCAGTTAACGTTTCTGAATCTCAGCTACAATCAACTGACCGATGTGAATGGGCTGGAGAAGCTCACCCAGTTAACGTTTCTGAATCTCAGCTACAATCAACTGACCGATGTGAATGGGCTGGAGAATCTCACACAATTGACGGAGCTATATCTCTGGAGCAATCAACTGACCGAGTTGCCGAAGGGGCTGGAGAAACTCACGCAGTTAACGACGCTGGAGCTCCGCAACAATAATCTGACCGAAGTGAAGGGTCTGGAGAAGCTCACCCAGTTAAAGAGGCTTCGGCTCGATGACAATAGACTGACGGATGTGAAGGGTCTGGAGAAGCTCACTCAGTTAAAAGAGCTGAAACTCTGGCCCAACCCCGGCCTTACTAAGGCTCAGATTGCTGAACTGCAAAAGGCGTTGCCGCGTTGCAGAATCATTCACAACGTTAAAGAATGACTCTTAACTCAGACCACAATTTTTCTTGGCTCGGTCAACCACTGTTGAAGCCAGCGCGCGCGCTTTCTCGGCGCTCTCTCTTAAAACCTGATTCACGTAATCGAGGTTATTCTCCAGTTCAGCGCGCTTGGCCCGAGCCTCAGTAAAATATTCCCAGTAATGTTCAAAGAGTGTTTTCTTTAAGTCCCCGTAACCCAGCCCGCCTTCGCGCAGTTTATTTTCCGTCTCACTAGCGATCTCAGTTGGCGCAAAAAGTTTAAGCAATTGAATGGCGATATTCTGGTCCGCATCGGGCTTGGGATCCTCCGGCGGGCGACTGTCCATCACCAGTCGCATGATTTTTTTACGTAGCGGCTTCTCATCACCAAAGATTTCAATCGTGTTATCGTAGCTCTTACTCATCTTTTGCCCGTCAGTGCCGGGCACTGCGGCCACCTCACCGCGGATACGCGGTTCTGGGATTACAAAGGTTTCCCCGTAGGTCTGATTGAATTTACCGGCAATATCACGTGTGACTTCTACATGTTGTTTCTGGTCCTTACCTACCGGCACAACATTGGAGTCATAAATCAGGATGTCTGAAGCCATCAGGACCGGGTAGGCAAAGAGCCCATGATTGGGTTTGAGACCTTTGGCCAGTTTGTCTTTATAACTGTGACAATTCTCCAGCATCGGCATGGGCGTAAGTGTGGTGAGCATCCACGTGAGCTCCGTGACCTCAGGCACATCGCTTTGTTTGAAAAAGATGGATTTAGCCGGGTCCAGCCCGCATGCCAGAAAATCCAGCGCTACATCCATCGTATTCTTGCGGCGTTGCTCCGCATCAAACACCGAGGTCATCGAGTGGTAGTCGGCAATGAAGTAGTACGCCTCCCCCTCCTCCTGAAGCTCAATAGCCGGCCCCATCATGCCGAAATAGTTTCCGACATGAAGCGCGCCTGAAGGTTGGATACCGGAAAGAATCCGCATGGCCGAGGAACCTAGCAGGGCAGGGCGGTCCATTCAAGTGTGGTGAGCAAATCTGACTTTTAATTTCAGTTTTACATGATATAGG
>CAZTTU010000139.1:0-7025 GCA_964616045.1 uncultured Verrucomicrobiota bacterium
CATCCCATTTTGAGACTTCGGTTTTGCTGACAAAATTATCCCCTGCCTTCACCTGTTTTCGCGTGTTCAGCCGGAGCGAATCTGCAGAAAGAGAAACTGCGAGCAACAGTAAAGCGACAGTGAAGCGGGTAACTTTCATGGGGTAATTGAACCAGACCGGGGGCGTCTGTAAAGTCCACAAGACATTTTGGAGATCATGTTACCAGAGCTATGTATTTGCTCATATCTGGCCTTACTTGAGCTTAATCTGCGTGACATTGGGAATAAAATTCAGGGCTCGCAGGATTCACTTCCGTTGCGCAGTTGGAGTTTTTTTGCCAGATTGGTGGTGTTCCGCCTTGCTGAAGGCGGGCTCATTTTTCATGGATGTTAAAATGATCAATCGTCTTGGCATAAACGTCAACCGCACGATGGCGGCGTTATTGTTGCTGGCATTGACGCTTGACGCAGCGGAGAGTCCGCGCCGAGACGCGGTGGTGCGCGCCGTGGAAAGAGTGATGCCCAGCGTGGTGAATATCTCCACTGAAACAGTCGTGGAGGTGCGGGATCCGTTTGACGAGATGTTGCGGGATTTCTGGGGGCCGTTTTATCGTCGACGCGGACCGGATGTCCGCCACAGTCTGGGATCAGGGGTGATCATTGATACAGAAGGGTACCTGTTGACGAACGATCATGTGGTGCGGCGCGCGACGCGCATCACAGTGAAGTTGGCCGATGGACGTGAATTTGAGGCCACGCCGGTGGCGAGCACAGCGCGCAGTGACCTGGCAATGTTGAAGATTGACGTGCCGAAAGGCACTCGATTTCAATCCGTGGAGTTTGCGAAAGTGGGCGACTTGCTATTGGGTGAATCAGTGATTGCACTGGGCAATCCCTTTGGCCTTGGAGGCTCAGTGAGCCGGGGAATTTTGAGCAGCAAACAACGCCGGGCGCCGCGTGAGGGTGAGAAATTAGATATTGCCAACTGGATGCAGACGGACGCGGCCATCAACCCGGGTAACAGTGGTGGACCGCTCATCAATCTCGACGGTGAATTGATTGGCATCAGTGTGGCCATTCATCGGCAGGGGCAGGGCATTGGGTTTGCGATTCCCATCAAGCAGGTGAACGACGCGTTGTCGGATTTTTTTACCCCCGAAAGAATGCGTGGCCTGTGGTTGGGCGCACGGGTGGAATTAGGACGCGCGGGCTTGACGGTTACATCCACGGAACCCGGCGGCCCGGCGGCTGAGGCGGGCCTACGCGCGGGGGATCAGATTGTGTCGGTGAATGGCCGCGCAGTGATGCGGTTACTCGACTGGGGGCGAGCCATTGCGCAAAAGATGAAGTTGCTGGTCAAAAGGGCCGGGCGGCAGCGGGAGATTTTGGTTCAACTCAAGCCGGAGGAGGATTTTTTCAACGCCGCCCTCGTGCACAAGCGCTTGGGCATGACGGTGGATACATTGACAGAAGACCTGGCACGTCGATTGAGGCTGGGCTTTGCGGGCGGATTTGTGGTGATGTCGGTTGAGGAGGATGGTCCGGCCGACTTGGCAGGTTTAAAAACGGGGCATGTGATTCAAGTCATCAAAAATCAGTCGCCGCGTACAATGGTGGAACTGGCGCGCATCGTGCACGGGCTGCGAGACGGTGATCGCGCGCGACTGACGGTGGTGATCGAGAAACGCTCTGGCAACTTCATCCAGCGGCGCCAGGCCGTAGCGGAGGTGAAGGCGCGATGATGGAAGAAGTCAACGGCACGCCGATGATTGAGGTGCGGGGCTTATGCAAAGAATATGCCGGCAGCCCGGCTATTACGGATTTAACATTCACGGTGGCACCCGGGGAGATCGTTGGCTTTATCGGACCGAATGGCGCTGGCAAGAGCACGACGATGCGCATCTTGGCCTCGTTTCTCTCAGCAACGGCAGGCACAGCGCGAGTGGCGGGTTATGATGTGGAGCGGGATTCGCAAGAGGTGCGTCGACGGGTTGGCTACATGCCGGAGACCAATCCGCTTCCCGATGAGATGCGCGTACGGGAATACCTGAAGTTCCGCGCGCGTTTGAAAGGCATGAGCCGCGGAATCAGCCGCGAGCGGGTGGATGAGGTAATGGATCAGTTTGGACTTGAAGAAGTGCGTGGCAAGATGATTGGCCATTTATCCAAGGGCTTTCGGCAACGTGTGGGTTTGGCCGATGCGCTGGTGCATGAGCCGGATTTGCTGATTCTCGATGAGCCGACGATTGGGCTCGATCCCCACCAGATCGTCGCGGTGCGTGAATTAATCAAGACGTTAGCCGAGGATCACACAGTGCTTATCTCATCGCACATTCTTCCGGAAGTGGAGGTGACCTGTAACCGACTGCTTATCATGCACCGGGGAGAATTGTTGGCGGCCGATACACAAACGAATCTGCAACAGAGAGTTGGCGGAGTCTCAAGGGTGGTTGCCGAATTGGTGGCTCCCGAGAACGAACTGCGTGAAGTTTGGGACGAGATGGGTGAGATAACTGATTATCATCTGACATCGGCAAGCGGCAAATATCGCCGATGTGTTCTTACGCCGCGTGACGGCGTGGATCTTCGTCCGCGTGTCTCGGAATTAGCACGTTCAAAAGGTTGGACATTAAGGGAACTTTCCGAAAGCCGACCAACGTTGGAGGACATCTTTGTCCAGCTTACGCGGTCAGATGAAGAGGGGGAGATATTTTAATGGGTGCTTTTTTGACTCTTACCAGGCGGGAATTGGGCGGCTATTTCCTCTCACTGCGCGGTTACGTAATCATCGCCGGGGTGCAATTTCTGCTGGGGGCAAGCCTGTTGATTGTGCTCGATGCGTTGCACGAAAAGCCAATCGATCAGCCAATTAATACCATGTTCTTCAACGGGTTTTTTTGGCTCATCCTGCTTCTGATGACGCCGGTGATCACAATGCGCACCTTTGCGCACGAGAAATCCACAGGCACATTTGAGACGTTATTGACCACACCGGTTAGTGATCGTGCTGTGATATTGGCCAAATTTGCGGGTGCTTGGGTATTTTATCTGTTGGCTTGGGCACCGGCATTGCTTTTGCCTTTCCTGTTAAACCGGTATGTAACAGATTTTGTGCCGGTCGAGCCCTGGACACAGGCGAGTCTGGCACTGGGGATAGCACTGCTCGGTGCGTTTTTTGTTGCTGCAGGGTGTTTTGCCTCAGCACTGACTCGCAGCCAGATTATTGCGGCAATGACCAGCTTTTCCATAGGCACAGGGCTATTCCTGCTTGGGCTGCCTACACTATATCGGCAAGTGACGGGATGGGAAACTGACCTGTTTAGACATATATCAATGTCCCAGCATATGACTGAATTTTCCAACAGCATCGTTGATACACGCCATGTTATATTTTATCTGACTCTAACCTTGGTGTTTTTGTTCCTTACCGAACAGGTATTGGCCAGTCGTCGCTGGAAGTAAACGCATGAACGATCCTGACCCCCAATCCATCCCCACCCAACGCCGTTGGTTGTGGCCGGTGAACTTTGCGCTGGGAATATTGGCAGTCCTGATGCTGGCGGGCATGGCCAACTACTTTTCGCATCGGCACCACCATCTCGCCTATTGGACTCAACGACTGAAGTACAAATTTTCTCCTCTCACCCAAAAGGTCGTTCAGTCGATTGACACTCCTGTTCGAATAGTCGTGTATTATAATCAAAAGGAATCGTTATATCATCCGATTATGGCGATGTTACGCCAGTATGAGCGACTCAATCCGCACCTGAAGGTCGAGGCGGTTGATTATGATACGGAGCCTGGAAAGACCAGGCTTATCAAGTCTGAATTCCATCTGTCAGACAAAGCGAAAGACCTCGTGATTTTTCACGCGAACCGCAAGACCGATGTGGTGCCGCATAACAAGCTGTCAAAGCTCGGTTCATCGGGTCGGAACGAGGAAGGCCGCCCGGTGTTTAAGCGCACTCATTTCAATGGCGAGCAGATGTTCACCTCCGCACTGGTGACTGTATCCGACCCCGAGAAACCCGTTGTATATTATCTCGCCGAAAACGGCGTTCATTCTTTCAGTGACACGAAAAATACCGAGGGCTACGGACAGTTTGGCAGCGCGCTTGCCCGCTGGAACGTAGACTTGCGTCCACTGTCACTCAGTGAAAAAGCTGTGCCCGCTGACTGCCGGTTGCTGATTGTTCCCGGACCGAGAAAGCAGCTGGATGCGCTCAGCCTCCAGCGGCTGCGAGATCATCTCAATAAAGGTGGCCGACAATTGATCCTATTCCATCAGTCGACTCGTGCCGGCTTGGAGCGGTTGATGGCCAGCTGGGGCGTGCTTGTGCGTAATGACGAGGTGAACGACCCTGACAACGACAACAAGGATAAAACGTTTAATTTCTCCAAGTTCGACTTGGATAAGCAACACGGCGTGCATCGTGTCGTACGCACGTTGAACCAGCAAAAGATGTCACTTCGTATGTATGAACCACGTTCAGTGACCGACCGGAAATCTTCACCCGAGGGTGGTGAAAATGTCCGGCGTACCGCGCTGATCTCAACCGGACCAAGGGGCCTAACTTATCTGCCTCCGCTACCTGGGATGCCCCCAAATCTTCGTCATGTCGGGATACGCGGTCATATTCCTGTTGCCATGGCTGTTGAACGCGATCCGCTTCGGGGAATGGAAAATGACAAGACTGTCCGCCTGATTGTCATGGGAGACAGTGCTTGGCTGAGCAATGGTTTCTACCACCGTAATGACAACGCAGAATTAGCAAGGCATCTCGTCGATTGGATGCTTGATCGTTCGCATCTGCTCGCCATCGGGCCGAAGCCGATCAAGGGCTATCAATTTTCGTTAACCGAAACTAACGGTCGCGCCTTGAGGGGCTGGCTGCTTGGGATTGTCCCCGGCAGTATACTGGGACTGGGCTTCTTGGTCTGGTTGCGACGGAAACATTAACTGGGTAGACAGTCAAATGATAACACGGCAGACCATCATCCTGATGACAATGACGGTGGTTGCATTTCTCTACCTCGCAGCCTTCGAGCGGGATCATTCGCCAACACCACGCCCAGAGCTTCCACCGTTGCCGGCGGTGGATGTTGGTCTGGTCCGTGCAGTGGTAGTGGAGCTACAGAATGAGACCCAGGGGGTTCGGGTGGAACGGTCTGAGGATGGATGGGAAATTAAAAATCCGTTCACCTACCCTGCACAATCTTCGCGCGTGGAAGCTTTGTTGTCGGCTTTGGCTACGCTTCAGCCGGCAATACACATTCCAGAAACTGATATGGAGCAATTGAACGAATATGGCTTGCAGTCACCTCGCAAGACGTTGCGATTGGAAAGCTACACCACCACCAATGAAATTAGAATAGGAGAGTATACTCCGCGACGTAATAGGGTCTATATAGCGGTTTCGGGTGTGCCGGGAGTGTATGTTGCTCCGACACATTTTCTGAACACCCTGCCGCGTAAAGTGGAAAACTGGCGCGATCCTCGATTGGCTCCACTGGGCACAGCTCGTGAGGATTTGGACAACCTGACAGTTACCGCCGATGGTGAGTTACTGTTGGCTTTGCGACGCAATATCACAAACAAAATCTGGAAGCTTGACCAACGAGGGCAACCCCATCGTGCAGACCCGGAACGCATTCGAAGATTTTTGAATGATCTACAGAGCTGGGAGGTTGCCCACTTCCTACCCACAGACGGAGTCCCAAGCTTGATCGACATGGACCTGCAGCCACCTGAGATGAAGTTGCGCGTAGCTCAAGGAACGAATCAGGTGGTAGCCATTGACTTTGGTCGACCGCACCCCAATACCGCGGGCCTGGTATATGCGCGAAACATCCGGCATGACACGTTGTTGACGGTGAAGCAATCGGTGAAGGATCAGCTTAAGGTGGACCCTTGGGAATTGTTTGGCGACCACCGGCTAATCGATGCATTCGAAACCAATGAAATTGCTCGACTGGAGGTTCACACAAGAACCGAGCAGTTTGCCTTGGAACAGGATCCTACCAACCACACTTGGCGACTGGTGAAGCCGACGCAACAACCGGCTGACCAGGAACTGGTGCAAACGATGTTAAAACAACTTGCCGCCTTGGAGGCGACGGATCTGGTGAAGGATGTGGTAACTGATTACGCGCCCTATCAACTTGATGAGCCGGTGGCGTCCTATTCGCTGTGGAGGAGACCGGCAGGAGGCTCGGTGACCAATACGCTGATGGCCCGGGTGGATTTTGGCAAACTGGACCTTGAAAAAGGCATGGTCTTTGCCCGTCGCGATGACGAAAAGATGGTGTACGAACTGGAAAACGCACAGCTGGAGGTCCTTCCAGATCGATATTTCCGACTGCGTGATCGACGGTTATGGAGATTGTCTAATATGGATGTGTCGAAGGTGACGGCGACCCTGAAGGGGAAGGCCCCAGTTGAGTTTGCCCGTAACATTCGAAAGCGCTGGAGCAGTCCAGGCATGCAGTTGACCCTGCAGCAGGACGCCGTCATGAATGCCGCCCTAGATGCTCTGGGATCATTCTCGGCTGGGCGCTGGCTTGTCCATGGTGACGACAAACTAGATGAGCCCACTTTCGGCTTTCTGGAGACAGCAGAGAAGCTCGATTTGCAGGTTAAGATTGGTAATGAGGTGAAGCCGCACACGCTGCTATTGGGCAAGGTGACCCTCTTGGGTGAACGTTTTGCGGCTGCACGCGGACCGGACGGTCAATTCGTGGTTTTTACGTTCCCGGAAAAAACGTACAGCCAAGTGCTCAATATCTACCGGTTGGCCCAGTGATCAGCCCCGGCGGCGTTTGGCCCTGATTTGAGCGGCAGAATAGAGGATGGCTTGGTTGAGAATTTTGACTTCCTCCTCAGAGATGTCGCCTTCTTTCAGTCGCTTCTCGGCCTTGGTCCGGGCTTCTTCTACGGTGGACTCGTCAATGTCTGCACTATTGGCGGCGTTGTCGGTGAGAATGGAAACCCGGTCGCCGGTGATTTCGGCGAAGCCTTCGCTCACGGCAAGGATTTCCTCGGAACC
>CAZTTU010000140.1:0-6961 GCA_964616045.1 uncultured Verrucomicrobiota bacterium
CTGCTCCAGGTACTGGCGCGGGTGCTGGTGCTGCTCCAGGTACTGGCGCGGGTGCAGGTGCTGCTCCAGGTACCGGCGCGGGTGCAGGTGCGGGCGCAGGTGCTGCTCCAGGTACTGGTGCAGGAGCTGGCGCGGGTGCTGGTGCTGCTCCAGGTACTGGCGCGGGAGCTGGCGCGGGTGCTGGTGCTCGTTGAGTTTCAGGCGCAGGAGCTGCTCCGCCCGGTGCAGGAGCCCCACCACCTTTACCAGGTAAGCTAATGCGAATGGTTTGCTTAGCATCTGGTTTTGGCGGGAGCCCTATCCGCACGGTAGCTTTCTTCTGTGTAGGCGGAGCCGTAGCCGGTGCTCCGCCGGCAGGTGGAGCAGCTCCCGCAGGTGGTTGTGGTGCAGGCGGTGCAGACATATGTAAAACTATGAAAACGGGTGACCAAAAAGCCACCAACTCCCTAAAACCAATCTAACACAGTTCATATCCCGAGCAAGGCTAATCAATTTAAGGCACCTAACAAAATAATGAAATTAGTTTGTATATTGTCGAATTCCACTCAATCGGCTAAAGTCTATTGGTTGTGTAAAATGAGAGTTTTAGCCGCCATTTTTCTTATGAGTTGCGTGGTCGAATTGTACGGCAACCCTATCCTTTTTGAACGAGATATCCGGCCAGTGCTCAAGGCTCATTGTTTTCATTGCCACGGCGAAGACGGAAGGGAGCGGGGAGACCTTGATGTTCGACTGGCAAGGCTGCTTCTCGAAGGCGGTGAACATGGACCGGCGGTGGTAAAAGGCAAGCCCGAGAAGAGCCCTCTATTCAAAATGGTTAATTCCGGCAAGATGCCCAAGGAGCAAACCAAACTGCCAGCCGAAGAGATTGCGCTGATCCGTGAGTGGATTGCCCAAGGCGCAAAGACTGCGCGGCCTGAGCCAGAGGACCCCGATGCAGTGCTTATCACCGAGGAGGAACGCAACTTCTGGGCATTTAAACCGATTCAAGAACCCAAAGTGCCCGAGGATGCCGAAAACCCAGTCGATGCCTTCCTGCTGCAACAACTGCGAGAGGAGGGGTTACAGTTTTCTAAGAAAGCAGATAAACGCACATTGATTCGACGTGTCACGTTCAACCTCATCGGCTTGCCACCTACCCCAAAGGAGATCAAAAACTTTGTAGAGGACAAATCACCTAGCGCCTATGAGAAACTCATCGACCGACTACTTGCCTCACCACAGTACGGTGTGCGCTGGGGGCGGCATTGGCTAGATATCGCAGGATACGCCGATTCCGAAGGTTACAACGAAAAGGACACTGAGCGATCTTGGGCATGGCGTTATCGCGACTATGTCATCAACACCTTCAATCAGGATATGCCGTGGGATCAATTCATTACCGAGCAACTGGCCGGCGATGAGATGGTGGAGCCACCGTACAAAGATCTGAAGACTGAGCAGATCGACCAGCTTACCGCCACCGGCTTTCTACGCATGGCACCTGATGGCACCGGGTCAGCCAATAACAATGAGGCGCGCAACCATGTTATCGCTGAAACGCTAAAAGTGGTCTCTAGTTCCCTTATGGGATTAACCGTCGGTTGTGCACAATGCCATGATCATCGATATGACCCCATCCCACAAAAGGACTACTACAAACTGCGTGCCATCTTCGAACCGAGCCTCAACCCCAAGAGCTGGCGTGCACCAAACAGCAGACGCATAACACTCTTCACCGATGCCGACCGCACCAAGGCTGCGGAGATTGAATCTGAAGCCAAAAAAGTCGATGCCGAGCGCAAAAAAAAGATTGATTTCTTTATTGAGCGTACACTCACATGGAAACTTGAGGCCGTGCCCGAAAAGGATCGAAAAGAACTGCGCGAAGCCTACCGTGCCACCAAACGCAATGACATTCAGAATGCCATACTGAAAAAATACCCAAGTGTTCGACAGATCAGTTCAGGTTCACTTTATTTATATGATCGCGAGTACAACACCGAAATCAGCAAGCTTAATACCGAACGCAAGAAATTCACCAACAAAAAGGATGATGAACAGGCTGCCGCCGAACTCAAGCGCATCGACGAGCGCATCCAGTTCTTCAAGGATGCCCTTAGCAAAAAAGTGCTTGATGACATGGCAAAAAAGGCTAGCGATATCCGTGCCACCAAGCCTGAGGAGCCATTCATACGTGCGCTCACCGAACCGGCCGGCACGCCACCGGTGACTCATGTGTTTTTTAGAGGCAATTTCGACCAACCCAAGGACGCCGTCAAACCTGCCGGTCTGTCCGCAATCTCAGCTCCGACTATTAACGACAACAGCCCCACCATGCCATCCACAGGTCGGCGCACGGCTTTTGCTGCTCATCTCACAGACGGCAAACACCCGCTTACCGCGCGCGTTTTGGTGAACCGCTTTTGGCTGCATCACTTCGGCCGCGGCATTGTCGACACCCCTGATGATTTCGGAAAGCTTGGCGAACTACCAAGTCACCCCGAATTGCTTGATTGGCTAGCAAATGATTTCATGAAAAACGGATGGAAACTTAAACGTCTTCATAAGCTCATCATGACCAGTCAGGCTTATCGGCAGGCTTCATTCAGAAACGAAAATCAGGACGCGATTGATCCGGATAACCGACTACTAGGCAGGATGAATATCCGCCGCATGGAAGCTGAGGCAATACGAGATGCAGTCCTTTCACTAAGTGGCAATATAAATCTAAAAATGCATGGCAAACCGATTCCTGTAACCGAAAATGACGAAGGACAAGTCATTATAGGAGTTAATACAACCGATAGCGCAAATCGACCAACCGGAAAGCAAGTTGATATGGAAGGCGAGCAATATCGAAGAAGCATTTATGTTCAAGTTCGACGTTCTCTTAATTTATCCTTTCTTGATGCTTTTGACGCGCCAGCCATGGAGCCTAACTGCGCCAAGCGCCCCGTTTCCACCGTGGCCCCACAGGCGCTGATCTTTATGAACAACGCCTTTGTCCTCGACCAATCCCGCGCCATGGCAGAAAAGCTTGCAGCATTGGCAAAAGATGATCTGGACACTCAACTCACCGTGGGCTGGGAACACACCTTCGGCTACCCCGCCACTCCTGAACAACTTTCCCAATCGCGCGAATTCATCCATCGCCAAACCGCCCTCTTCAAGGAGCGCAAAGATAAATCTCCCCAACTCACCGCTCTGGCCAATTACTGCCAGGCTTTGATGAGCTCTAATCGCTTTGTGTATGTCTATTGACAATTACATTTCAAGATCTACTCGAAGACATTTCCTCGCGCAGAACGCAATGGGGATAGGCAGCCTTGCCTTAACCTGGATCTTGAGGCGTGAGGGTTTGCTGGCGAGCCCCGTTAAACCGGATCTTGAGCAAGCGTCACACAGTTTGATGCCAAAAAAACCACATCACCAATCACGGGCTCAGGCAATGGTTTCATTTTTTATGCAGGGGGGACCGAGCCAAATGGATTTGTGCGACCCAAAGCCGATGCTTAACAGATGGGCAGGAAAAGATTTCCCGGAAAAGATCAAGTATGACAATGCAGCACAAGCCAGCAGCAAAGTCATGCCCAGTGCATGGGCGTTTAAGAAACATGGCCAAAGCGGAATGGACTTTTCATCATTGCTACCGGGCTTCAGTGAAATTGCTGATGAAATCTGCCTGATTCGCAGCATGCACACTGGCGTTAACAATCACGGTCAATCCATTCATGCACTTAACAGTGGCCGAACCATTGATGGACGACCGGCTCTGGGAAGTTGGCTTAGTTATGGACTCGGAAGCGAAAACCAAAATTTGCCCGCCTATATGGTGCTCCGTGACCCGTCTAGCTTACCTGTGTTGGGAACATTTAATTGGTCAGCCGGCTGGCTGCCCAGTCTGTACCAGGGAACCATGGTGCGTGCAAAGAAACCGCGCATTCTAAATCTGACTTCTCCATCTCATTTCCAGGGTAAGCCACAGAAAAATTATCTAAACTTTCTAAGAGAATTAAACAAACAAGCCGTGAATTCCGGTGAGGCAGACTTGGAAGCGCGTATCGCCAGCTTCGAACTAGCAGCTCGAATGCAAACAACCGCCGCAGATATAATGGACGTTTCAGGCGAAAGTGAGGCGACCAAGAAACTTTATGGTCTGGATGTGGAGGAAACCAAGGAGTTTGGCACGCGCTGTCTTATAGCCAGAAGACTTATTGAGCGGGGGGTACGTTTTGTCCAAGTCTTCACTAGAAATCAATATTGGGATCACCATGGTAATATTAAAAATTCACTACCCACTTCCTGTAGAAAAGTCGATCGACCCATTGCCGCTTTAGTGAAGGACTTGAAAAGTCGCGGGCTACTCGAAAGCACCGTTGTTCACTGGGGAGGTGAGATGGGGCGCCTACCAGTCGTACAAAATGAAAAAAGCCCCGGCCGTGACCATAATACATATGGATTTTCCATGTGGCTGGCAGGAGGAGGCTTCAAACCAGGTCATATCCATGGGGCCACCGACGAATGGGGTCACCGCGCAGTCGAAGGCACTGTGAATCATTATGATTATCACGCTACCCTTCTTCACCTATTTGGCCTTGATCACAAAAAATTATCTTTTAAGCGCGCAGGGCAAGAGAAAACGTTAACCGACGGCCAAAAAGCGCATGTGGTAAAAGAGATTTTGGCATGAAGGACCTTTTCGGCCTCCATAACCGTCGTCAGTTCCTCACCCGTAACTCCATGGGTATCGGCGGTCTTGCGCTGGCTTGGATCTTGCAACGCGAAAAATTGCTAGCTACTCCAAAGGAAATTCCTCGTGGCCAGCGGCGGTTTGACTTGAAACCCAAGCAACCGCACTTCGAACCCCGCGCCAAGGCGATGATTTCCCTTTTCATGCATGGCGGCCCAAGTCACATGGATCTCACCGATCCCAAGCCTGAGTTACAGCGCTGCAACGGCATGGACTATGGCGGCAGTGTCCAGTATAGCTTCGCCAACGAGGCCAGCCGCAAACTCTTGGGAAGCCCTTGGGAATTTAAGAAACATGGTCAATGCGGAATGGACTTTTCAGAACTCCTGCCCCAAACCGCAAAAATTGCTGATGAACTTTGCATGATTCGCAGCATGCACACTGGACACAACGGCCATGAAGTTTCCATCCGATACATTAATGCAGGCATCCCTGGCATAACAGGCCGACCGAGCCTCGGTGCCTGGCTAACCTACGGTCTAGGCAGCGAAAACGATGAACTGCCGGCGTACATGGTTTTGAAAGACCCTGGCGGCAGCCCAGTAGATGGTAATCATAATTGGAGCAATGGCTGGCTCCCCAGCCTTTATCAGGGAACTGTATTGCGAGCCAAAGAGCCCCGAATCTTCAATCTGGATGCCCCAGATTATCTTCGTGGAAAGCCACAGGAGAATTACTTGAACTTTTTGGGAGCCATCAATTCGTCTCTGATTAACCAACATCCGCAAGATGAAGCCCTTGAATCCCGTATTGCCAGCTTTGAGCTGGCTGCCCGTATGCAAACATCTGCCAAGGAAGTGCTCGATGTCAGCGACGAAAGTGAGGCCACCAAGAAGCTCTACGGCATCGATCAAGATGAGACCAAGGAATACGGCACCCGCTGCCTGATCGCGCGCCGGCTCGTTGAACGAGGCGTGCGTTTTGTGCAGCTCTTCCTAAACGGCCAACCGTGGGACAACCATGAGAATATCCACAACGCCCTGCCCGCCATCTGCCGCCGCACTGACCAGCCCGCCGCTGCTCTGGTGACCGACTTAAAGCAACGGGGACTCCTCGATAGCACCGTGGTTCATTGGGGCGGCGAGATCGGCCGGTTGCCGGTGGTTCAATCACGCAGCAAACCCGGCCGCGACCACAATGGGCAGGGCTTCAGCACCTGGATGGCCGGCGGCGGTTTCAAGCGGGGAATTGTCCATGGCGAAACCGACGAGGTCGGCCACCGCGCCGCAGTCGGCAAGGTCACCGCCAACGACTATCAGGCCACCCTGCTCCACCAGTTTGGCCTCGACCACAATGAACTGGTCTACCACCACGGCGGAAAATCCCAGAAGCTCACCAACGACCGACCCGCCCGCGTGGTGAAGGAAATCCTGGCGTAGTTAAGGTTACATCCGGGTGCCGGAAAAAACCGTCACCTCTGAGCCTTCAGCCAACACGACCGCATCGGGTTCATCAGCCAACGCCTCGGCCCACTGGGACCCATAGAGCAACTCCACATCCAAATCAAAGCGCGCCAATTGCGCCGGGCGCGTGCGCCAGGTGGGATGGGTCACTTCATACTCCATGGTGTGGCCACCGGACTGCCGATTGTAGCCCCAGTAATGCTCAATCAAAAATGTCTCACGCGCTTCCTCAGCCGGCTCACGCCAATCACCCGCGGGCCGGGCGGCCATCCCCTGCCATTGACCCGCCTGTTGCAGTTCGTATTGCGTCTTTTCCTCACTGACCTCTCCCCGCATGGGCAGTGTCTTGTAGGGCTCATTGTAGACCGCGCGTGCCACCCACTCGACAATGCGGCGCGGTGTCAGTTCACAAATAAAGACCACCCCCCGGCGAACCTCACCCCCCACCTCACGCCGCACATAAAAGCGCAGGTTGATCTCCGGAAAATCCCGATGCCCCACCGCCGGCAAGCCCTTCACCGCCAAATCCAAAAACCGGAATCCCACAAGGCTCACATAACAATCTCCCTTCCACGGGTCCAGTTCGGTCCCCTCCGGCACATGCGGCTGTAACAACGACCGATCCACGCGCCAATTAAGCATCAAAAGATCGCGCCATGCAGCAGTGATAAAGGGCTTCGCCATGACTGGAGTTTAGCATACACCTCCTCCCCACCCAAAATGTTTGGAACATTTGGTCTGTCACCGCGAAAAAAGAATCCCTTGTGAATCCTCCAATCGCCAGTCGCCCGGTTTTACCGTCAACCGGATGCCTCCCAACTTGCGC
>CAZTTU010000141.1:0-6955 GCA_964616045.1 uncultured Verrucomicrobiota bacterium
GACCAAGGGGAGTATTAAATGCCGGCCTGTGGGAATTCCCAACTCTGGAATCGGATAATGCCCGCGCCCCGGCAAACTGGGCCACGTTGCTAGCAGGCGCACCAGTTAAACGTCCACATCAGATTTCAACACTGTCACATTCCATTACGCGATACCGTATCAGAATAGGGGTTTGGCAGACCGGTTTGCGAGGGCCACGCCCGAAAGGTCACTGGATGGCTAAAACTGCACTCTGCCAAATCCCATTGGCGGGTGCACACCGCAAAGTACTGAGTACGATACGGGTAGCCGAATGATTGCGCACACGTCTACATTGACTATAATCCCTTCATGAGCGCGACCGAGCAATCAACTGCTAAAAAGCTAATGCCCCTGTGGATCGGCTTGGGTGTGCTTGTTGCACTTATCGCAAGCGGAGTATGCATCTGGCTTTATGGAGGAGGCCAATACTCCGGAGCACGCCTTAAGGAGGTTAATAACGACGACGTGACTTGGTCCGGAGCGCCGGAAAATTATTCGCCAACCAATTTTTTCCCGTACATGAAAATCAACCTGTCCGGCGAAGAGGACAAATTGATGGAACCAGAATTTGAGGTGACCACTCCCTTCGATGAAAAAGATAACTCCAGGGTAATTTGGGATGAAACCACAAGCAGTTACTATCAGCTGGATGAAGGAAATACTCAAAACAAATGGATTTCTGGAGGTGGAGGAATGCTGGCCGGCGCAGGAGGGGCAGGTGGGGGAGGAATGCCTGGCGGTGCAGGTGGGGGCGGAATGCCTGGCGGTGCAGGAGGAGCAGGTGGGGGCGGAATGCCCTCATCCAACTCCGGAGCCGATGCAGGGACAGCCACTGACAGCAACGGCACGGAGCTGACGGCACGGATAGTGGAATATGACGAAGATGAGAACAAGATTTGCGAGGTTCTCGTGATCAATGGCAAACTACATGGACCGGGCTATATATGGGACAGCGACGGGCGCCTGTTGCACAAGGCAGAGTTTAAGAGGGGTAAATTCACGGGAACCTCAACCATCAAGACTTATGACAGCGATGGAAACGAGGTTTACGTACGTAAACTGTGGTGGAACGACACTCCCAAGTTAATCAAGGAGCAGGTATATCGAAATGGGATAATACTTTGGGAACTTCACTGGTTAAACACTGGCAAAACCAGCATCCTGAAACGATGGATCAATTGGAAATTTAAGAAAGCCTATGACAAAGAGGGTGGCGATGTCATTACCCCAGTAAATAGAATGAAATGTGTGGAACTTATTGAAATAAGCCATTCTTATCAAAAATTGAAAATGGAAGAAAAGAACATTCATGGTCTGCCAAAAGAGAAGAATACGGGATTCGCCGAGTTAAGAGGCGTGGGTGAGGATGGGACGAAGGATTATAAGAAAGGTGTGGAGCCTCCAACCTACGGTGAAATCAAGGAGTACTTCGCAGACACTCCATGGGAGAAGGCGTTCCTTGAAAAGATGGAGAAGCATTCCCTGAACGATGAAGATTCCCCTTTTCAGTTGGACGAGGAAGATGATGATGGGGGAGGCCTTCCCTAGGGAGCTATTTTCACCTCGGCTTGGCATTATTCGTATTGTGCCATCATCGCGGAGAAAACCGTGTAAACCGAACTCACAGCAATGGTACTGCCAATGGCGATGCATGTGTACATAATCCAGTTTGGAATTTCCTCCATCTTGCGCGGACGCCCGCAGAATTCCTCGTAGGCTACACAGTAAGCGGTGCCAGTAATGGCAAAGGTAAAGATCAGCATGGCGATGCCGAGTACGATGAGAAAAATCCCGCCAATCATCGCGCCGGTACCGCCCCTAGTGAGCACTCGGCCAATAATCATCATGATCAAGCCGATCGAGTTAAACATCACACTCATAATTATGAAGAAGAGCACCCCGACCTTGTCCTTGGCCACCTGCATGCTGCTCAGTTCCATGGCCTTGCGATAATCAAGCTTGTAGTGCGCTGCCATTGGCAGAGCGAACATCCACCGCAAAATCAGTTGATAGGGTATCGCGAAGGTCAATACTACCCCGACAAAGAGCCCTAGTTTGCTCCAGCCGGGAATGGTGCCCAGTGTGGAAAAAAACGCAGACAACTGACTGGTGCCCGTCCAGAGGGCTTCTAGTGTCTTGCCCCATGCTTCACCAAGATCCTTGGCGCCAGTCATGGCATCGTAAAAAGCCCACCACACCATACCGATACTATCCATCAAGCCTCCAATTTCTGATCCAATGACATACGTATCGAATTGGTAAGCCGAACCCCAGATGAGTAGCAGCCCGGGAAAGACAGAGACGATAATCAAAAGAAAGGGGACCAAAAAAGTCAGCATTAGACTAACAAACTGGCTACTAAAACCTCGAAACATCTGCGAGAGCCCGCCCCGTCGCAGGCGTTTTCGCTGAAGGAAATAGTAAAACTCGCCACCGAGCATCGGTCCAGCCGGCACCACGAGCAAAAGTGACAGGATCGTGAGAGGCAAGGCAACCGCCGCGCCCAGGATGATGGCTACGGGTTTCTTCCTGAAATAAATCCACCCATTGAAAATGCATGAGTCACCGTCTACGGCGAGCATGCGATCTTTTAGGTCTTCGGGCAACTCATCCATTTTTTTCGCGGCAGCCAAGGCTTCCGCACTAATGGTAGGGGCAGGTTTTTCCTCTTTCTCCTCGGCATTTTCTCCAGACGAAGCACTAGTCGGGGTTGGTGGAGGAGCCGAAGGTGCGGAAGGTGGGTCGCCAGTCTGTACTCCCGGGACTTGCGTCAACGGGATCCATCCCGGAGCACCGTCATACCAAGCCATATCAGTTGGCAACACCTGCCCGCTACTCAGGTAAGCATTGATCTTTTCAATTGAATATGGACCAAACTGTTGGCCTGATCTTTCAAGATGTACCTGCATGCTCGGTCTGCAAACCTACGGCCATCTACCATTTCTATGGCCAAGTCGCCACCCAATTCGTTAATTACTTCGATACAATTGATAGCAACCCTATAAAATAAAACACATTTTCAGGAGTTCACTCTCAGGAAACCAAATAAAAGAGCGGCATAATTGGGGTTAGATTCTTTGACTTCCAACATTATCACTTGTTTGCCTACGGCAAAAAAGTCTGGTTTTCAGTACGTTCCTATGGCATAAGATCGCTGGCCTATTGACCTATGACCATGGAAGAAACACGCAAGTCGGTGAAAAAGAAATCTTCTGAGCCCGCAGCAACCGCCCAGCCTGACAACGGGACGCCTGTAGATCAGCCGGTCGCTGTGGCTCAGCCACAGATCAGCGTGATGGCTATCGTGGCCGTAGTGCTCAGTGCGTTTGGCATCCTATTGATTCCAGGTATCCTCGGGCTGATACTGGCCGCGGTGGCCATGTGGCAAATCAACAAAAGCGAAGGTCGGCTGGTGGGGCGTGAACTGGCCGTATCAGCTCTCGTGCTTTCCACCGTGCTGTTAATCTACCACCTAATTTTCCTCGGAGCAATTACTGCAGCAGCAGCGGCGGCAAACGCCCTGACAGGAGCCATCAATGGCTTTTTCGAGTCGATTGCAGGATGGTTCAAGTAGACGTTTTGTTTTAACCCCAAACGAAGAAGGCGACTGGAATAGACGCCTGTATTATTTCTTTTCCATCTTGGTCTTGGAGGCGGCAGGTGTGAGCGAGGCGGTCAAGGCATCCACAATCAATCGCTGCCCACCATAACTTCCTCTGCCCTGAATCCGAAGGGATGCCACTCCATCCGAGCGACCACGCCCTTTCGACAGATTCTTCAGCCGTGCGTCCTCCTCCTCTTCGAGGGATGCGTTGCACACGAAGCCCTCAAACTGCACCGGCTTGCCCGACTTAATATTGGGGCCGGCCACCTGAAAATAAAACAGTGTATTTCTCCTATAAACATACGGACTTGCGATAGCATCGCTGGCTGCCTTCGCTGCGTCTATAGAGGCATCCACGCTCAAAGTCAGCTGAATCTTACCGGTTGCACCATTCACGCCATCAACCGCAATATAATAATCTGTGGCGGATTCGACAGGAATCCGAACCTCGCTCCAGATCCCATTTGGCTGGTTATCATTCCACGATTCGGAAAATCGATATTTGGAGAACGGCGGTCCTGAAGGCGGTTTTACCAAGCCGCCTCGATTCAGAAACACACCGAGCGTGGTGTCAAAGCTGCTCCAGCGCGTGGAAATGGTCGCCACACCCGTAGCATGTGGCAAAGCTGTAGCGTTTAGATCAAAAACATACCACACCGAGCGCCCGTGGAAATTGAGAAAGGGAGGGCGCTGCAGTTCAATTGGCTCGGGAGTGGCGTGCCTGTTATGCCCCACTATGGGGTTGTTTGGGGTAATACGCAGACGCCTGATGAAACTGTCATTGTACACCCCCTTGGTTGGATTTGCGACAGGTCTCGGTCCAAGGCGAAGATTCTTCCCCAAATTGTTGGTCGGTGGTGGGTTGATTCCAGCTTTGGTCAAAGCACTCCTCGTGGTAGCAATAATCTTAGTACCTGTCACGCCACCCCCGAGGGGAGGGACTCCTCCGGGAACTGGTGGCGGCACGGGAATTGGTGGCGGCACGGGAATTGGTGGCGGCGTGGTGCCAATCCCCTTAGCAGCAAGGATTGGAGCAGCAGCAGCAAGGATCACACGGCCCCTGTAAACCGAACCGTCCTGGTCGAACACTTGAATGGATTCACCATCGCGGATGACCTCAAAGTTCTGCATGACCAGTTGATGGTCTGACTCGAGTCCTTTGCTTTGAACACCATCAACTTTTTTTGCATTTCGATCGAGCCAGTCCTGTTGACTAAAATTTTGTCGCAAGTTGTTTAGGGCGTCGCGTTTAGGCGGAGCGGAGGCTAGCAATCGAGTTTCACGGACCTTAGCTGGCTTGTTCCTGGCCAGCTCCACAGCCGCCTTATCCGCATTTTGTTGCTCAGGCACTCCGCGCTTCTCTGCCGGTTGCGCTGAATCTGCCTGCATGAATTCTGTCGAGCCATCCGTCTTATTAGCGTGCTTGATGAGTTGCTTTTCGCCGTCAATCGTCACCCACACACCCAAGGCCAAGGCACCCACGACAACGGTGCCTGTCGCAAATTTCATTAACCACGACTCCCAGCCGCCAGCAGCCGCCGTGACGGGTGCGGGTTGGCCCAAAGTACGCCGGACCTCACTGTGCAACAGGCGGCGGGTGGCATCGTGCATTTCTGGTGCCGAACCATGCTGCTCGCGGCGGTGGCTGGCATAATCTCGCAGCCACTGCTCGGTACGGTTGTCCTGTTCATCAGCCATTCTGCTATTGACTCCTGTTATTTAGACGGGTTATGCCCAAATTTTCCCTAGAAAAAATCTCCCGCATCACTTTTTCGAGTTTATCCCGGCACTTACTAAGACGGGAGGATACGGTTTTTTCATTCAAATTCAATGTTTGACTGATCTCGTGGTAGGATAAATTGCCAAAATAGCGCAATTCCAGGATTTCCTGGCAGGGCCCTCCCAAGCGCTCTAGGGCATCACCGATCCGCTTCCATTCTTCCCCTTGTAACAACTCGCCATCGGGCGCAGGACGCGGACAGGGCGGATCGATCATGCGATTGCCTTCGTCATCCTCAGCCTGCAGCGAAAAGGGAGCCTGCCCGCCGCCCCGCTTTGCGGCAATCTGCTTGGAGCGATAATCGCGTGCTTTGTTGGCGGCAATCCGGAAAATCCAGGTCTGCAACGCGCTGCGACCATTGAAATCCACCAGATTCTTGATTACCGACAGAAATGCCTCCTGACAAATCTCTTCACAATCTTCAATGGTGTATTCGCTGGAGAGTTGATAGACAAAACGGCTCGTTGGCTCGTAGTGCAGATCAAACAACTCATCCCACGCCTTCTCCTCGCCCTGAAGGCAGCGCTTGATGAGTCCCCGTTCAACCTTGCGCTCAACTGGCATAGCAGACTGGAATTTGGCGAGGTCAGCAGTTCTTACCCGCCGCCACCATCATGTGATGACGGGAAGATTTTTGCACGCAAATCCGTGGTTGATCGTTGGACGGATATACAGTGTCCTTCACTTGAGATTTTGCTACCGAGCAAGATACGGATTAAGAAATTGGTTGCGCAAAAAAGCCCCGCAGGACGGCCGAACCGGTCAACACCAACCTGGTGAAAAATACTACTTGTACTTCGACGCCACCGGAATGGTTTGGCTTAACGACCTGGCGTTGTCCCCCTTGGTAGCATCACCACTCGCCGTGCCTTTGAACTTCACCGAGGGGTTGGAATAATGCCCAATCCTAAGATCCCCGCCCTTGTCATAGGACAAGGCACTGCGATAACGCTTGCCGTCCGTTCCCGTCCAGCGATGCCCATGTGAATACGAAAACACGCCTGCACCCGGCTGATCCCAGCAATGCGCACAACCCAGGTTGTGCCCACATTCATGTGCGAAAGTGTGATACGAAATCAGGACAGAGTGATGCGTACAACCAAAAGCCGCACCGGGGTTCCCCGCTATCGAAGGCATCAGCATGGCGACACCCACGGCACCACTACTGTTTAGTGTTCCGCCTATCACAATGTGCACCAAGTCCGCCTTTTTGGTGTTTCGCAACGCAAGCGTAGTGGTGTCGGTTGAAACCTTGTTAAGACCCGCCATCACGTCACCCTTGGCATCAAAACCAGTGATCTCGCCCGTCCCAACCAGGTTCACTTTGCACTGAGTAGTTCCAGCTTTGACCAAACTGACGCTTAATAACGAATTCATATCTGCCACCGCCAAGGCTATGGTCGAATTGATACCTGCTGTTCCCCCCTTATCCGCCTTGGCTTTGGGACAGTACATGCAAAGAACATCGACCGTCGCTCCTCCTCCTCCTCCGCCTGAGGAGGAACTACTACTCGAGGAGGAACTACTACTCGAGGAGGAACTACTACTCG
>CAZTTU010000142.1:0-6889 GCA_964616045.1 uncultured Verrucomicrobiota bacterium
CGCATAGCACTGAAGGCTGCGTGCCCGGGCGTGTCTAGAAAAGTAATGGGCTCAAGGCGTTTCTTATTTTCCGGGTGGGGAACATTGATAGAGTAGGCTCCGATGTGTTGGGTGATGCCCCCAGCCTCTCCGGAAACCACGTTTGCGTTGCGGATGGCATCGAGTAGTGTCGTTTTGCCATGATCCACATGGCCCATCACGGTTACCACAGGCGGTCGTGATTTAAGGTCCTTTTCGTAATCCTCAGTGTCCAGTTCCAGCTTCTTTTCCTGAACTGGTGGCGGCGCATCTGCATCACGTTGGCGTTTTTTGGCCTCAAACCGAAAGCCGTACTTGGCGCAAAGTTGCTTGGCCGTGGACTCATCTATGGATTGGTTAACATTGGCGAATACGCCAAGGTGCATTAGGTCAGCAATGAGTTGGAATGGTTTCCGGTTTAGCTCTTCGGCCAGTTCTCGTACCATGATCGGCGGCTTGAGAGTGATGACTTGTGCGTCTGGTTTGGCAACATACTTGGGTTTGGCCTTTTCCTGTGGGCTTTGTTGCTTCTTTATACTAGAGGCAGTCGGTTTCTTGGTGTCTTTCTTTTCACGGCGTGAGCGTGGTTCGCGGCGCACGGGCTGTTTGCCGAGGTCAATAAATCCCACATGTTGGCCAACTTGTGGTCCGGTAGGTTTCTTCGGGTCAGGTTCAACCTGAAGTTCTTCCTCTGTAATCGTTTCTCCATCAAAATCTTCACTGCCGGTCACCTCGGTTTCCTCACTGGTTGACTTCTCCTCCTCTTCGGTGGCGACAATGAGTACAGGCCCGCTGGGCTCGATTTCCTCACTGGTTGACTTCTCCTCCTCTTCGGTGGCGACAATGAGTACAGGCCCGCTGGGCTCGATTTCCTCAGTGGTTGATTTCTCTTCCTCTTCAGTGACGACAATAAGCACGGGTCCGGTGGGCTCGGCTTTCTCGATGGGTCCTTCTTCCGGAGTCGACTCGGGTTCAATTGGCTTTAACTCCTTGGCAATCTCTTCCTCAAGGTACTCGGCGGTGATTTTATCCACCGAGCTGGAGGCAACCCTAGCATTTGTGATATTCAGTTCCTTTGCCTTGGCAAGGACATCTTTGCTTTGAACCCCAAGGTTTTTTGCTATGTCGTAAATACGAACAGGCATGAGTCGCGTCCCGCTTATAAAATTTGCACTTTAGTTTTTAGCTCTAGGAGTCATCGGTGATTTCTCCAGTAGTCTCTGCTGTTGGTTCATTGTCAGTTTCCGGAACTATCCTCTTAAGGGATGGCTTCTCTTGAGTCACTTCAGTCGGGGCTTTATCACTGGCCTTTGCGGAGGTTTCGACGTTTTCCTTGCCTGTGAGACTATCACCTACGGGCTCTTCGCTGGGGGAGGGGGGCTCTGCAGTCAGTTGCTCGGTGGTTTTTTCTTCTTCGGAGGAAGAAGGTTTTCCCGATGTCCTTGGAGGGATTTCTTCCGTAGTCACTTCGAGGGCTTTTCCTTGTGCGGCGGCAATGATGACGTCGGTATGCTCTTCAAGATCGGGGATGCCCTCGAGATCGTCTGATTCAATTTGTTTCAAATCTTCTGCGGAATGGAAACCATTGTTCACAAGAATTTGCGCCAACTCTTGACTAATGCCCGGTAGGGCGGCGATGGCGTTTACGGCGCCAGCAACTTGATCGTCAAAGGTCAATACCTCAACTTTCTCGCCATCGATATCGATTTGCCAGCCGGTCAAGCGGGAGGCCAGTCGGGCGTTTTGCCCGCGTTTGCCAATGGCGAGAGAGAGCTGATCCTCAGTGCAGGTAATCTGGATGCGCTTTTCAGATTCTTTAATCTGAATATCCTTTAACACCGCTGGCTTCAGTGCCTCGGTCACAAAGGCCTCAACGTCTGGGCTCCAGTGGATAATGTCCACCTTCTCGTTGTTGAGTTCACGCACAATGTTTTTTACGCGTTGTCCGCGGAGGCCTACGCAGGCACCAACGGGATCCACTCGACTGTCGGCAGAATGCACGGCCAGCTTAGTGCGCCAGCCGGGTTCACGTGCCACAGAAATAATCTCTACGGTTCCGTCGGCGATTTCCGAAACTTCCAACGTGAACAATTTGATCACAAATTCCGGGGCCGATCTTGAAAGAATGATTTCCGGTCCACGTCCTGTTTCCTCTACCGCCTTTACAAAACAACGGAGTTGTTCGCCGGGTTGGTATTCCTCAATCGGCACACGTTCGCGGTTTGGAAGAACGGCTTCGTAACGGCCGAGATCAATGATCACATCGCTACGCTCAAAACGTCGCACAGTCCCTCGCACAATGTCGCCGGTTCGGTCCTTGAATTCCTCGTAGATCAGCGCTTTCTCGGCCCGTCGGATGTGCTGCTTGAGATTTTGGCTGGCGTACTGAGTAGCAATTCGCCCGAAACCAGTGGGTGTCACTTCCTTTTCAATCTCATCGCCGATATTCGCTTCATCCACAATTTGCATAGCGTCAAAGCGGGAAATCTCATCATGGGGATTGGTTACTCTCTCGACCACCATCAGCTTGGCAAAGGCACGAATCTCGCCTGTCTTGGGATCCGTTTCTACTCGTAAGTCACGGCCGGCACCCACTGCTTTTTTTGCAGCAGCTTCAACCGCTTCCTTGATCGCCTCGTTTAGGGCTTCTTTGCTGATGCCCTTTTCTTTCTCATAATAGTCTAAGAGTGCCTGTAATTCTGCACTATTTATTCCGTTTTCCATACGCCTATGACAGTGTGCGCCAAGTGTTAACACCCCGTTTGGGGAACAAAAAAGCCGGTTAATTAACCGACTTACCCTGACTGGCTAACCAGTCCTAACCTACCTGTCGCTGACAAAAATAAGGCCACTATGTGACTTCGTCAAGGGGCAAATATCGTGGGGCTTGCGACTTGCCCAGTTGCTGAGTCACCCTTATTCTCAGCCCATGAGCGAGCCTGATGACAACGCCACCCCGCCGGTTATACCTCCCAATTCCATGCAACCGCCTCAACGGCCTGGGATTGGAAGGCGTATATTTATTTTTATATTCATCCTGGTGACCGGCCTCTTCATCCTTGGCGGTTGGGTGCTGGTTTCTTCTTTTGGCGAATTTGCCGACACCATGATGGCGCCGCCTACCAACCAATATGCTGAGGTGACCTTGCGTGTGGGTGATTCCGACGAGCGCATTGCAGTGATTGATGTCAACGGTATTATCACTAGCTACGGTGCGTTAGGAGACAACATGGTGAACCGCATCAAGAATCAACTTGATCTCGCCGGAGCAGATCCGCGTATCAAGGCCGTGCTCCTGCGCATTGATTCTCCCGGCGGCGAAGTGCTTGCCTCTGATGAAATCGCGCTGGCCATCACCGAGTTCCAGAAGGAACACGACAAACCAGTCATCGCCTCCATGGGTGGTCTGGCGGCCAGTGGCGGCTATTACGTTGCTGCACCTTGCAAATTTATCGTTGCCAATGAGCTGACCATCACCGGTTCCATCGGCGTTATCATGCAATCCATCAACATGCACGGGCTCATGGAAAAAGTCGGCGTCAGGCCCGTCACTTTTAAGAGTGGCAAGAATAAGGACATGCTTTCCCCCTTCAATTCGCCTGAGTCTGTCAGTGAGGAACAAAAGGCCATCCTACAGGGTTTCATTGATGAGACCTACGGTAAATTCGTCAAAGTCGTGGAAGATGGACGTAAAAAAACCGGCGGCCGAGACACCGAGCTCGCGAAAGAGCTCGACAGCAATTGGCGCGATGCCGCTGATGGCCGAATTCTTTCGGGTAATCAAGCCTTCGATCTCGGCATGGTCGACAAGCTTGGTAACTTCGATGATGCCGTTGACTTCGCAGAGAAATACGTTGGCATCAAGGGTAAAGCCCGCCTCGTGCAGCATGAGCCTCCATTCAATTTTGGTGGGCTCTTCGGCCTTTTGGGCAAGGCCAAAGCGAAGGACCCAGGCGTCTCGCTCAAAATCGATGTCGGCCTGTCCGCGCCCCAGCTCAAACCCGGCTTGCCCTACTACCTTTCTTCGCACCTCTATTCCGAGTAGTCTGCGGGGTGAAACACTGTACCGTCATTGACCATCCACTTGCGCAGGATCGCCTTGCCATCCTGCGTGATGCTGCGACGGACACGCAAAATTTTCGTCGCGCCCTTGGTCAGCTCGGGCTCATTCTTCTGCAGGAGGCCACGGGTGATTTACTGGTGAAACCCAAACGCGTGCGCACGCCGCTTGCATTCGCCTCCGCACAATTGCTTGCACGGAAAATTCTGCTCGTACCCATTCTTCGTGCCGGGCAAGGGCTCATTGGTCTTTCGGATCAACTTATGCCCGAGGCCTGCATTGGCTATCTGGGGATGGCCCGTAATGAGGAAACGCTTCAGCCCGAATGGTATCTGGAAAAACTTCCATCCCGCCTTGGCCGCTTCGAAGTGATCGTGTGCGATCCCATGCTGGCCACCGGGGGCAGCGCGATCGCCGCCGGCGAACTGCTGGAAAAACATGGGGTCAAGCAGCTCCGCTTCATCCACGCTCTCGCCGCCCCGGAGGGTGTGCGTGCATTACGCAAGCGTTTCCCAAAGGCAACAATTCTAACTGCTGCTCTGGACGATCATCTCAATAAAGAAGGTTACATTGTCCCCGGTCTTGGTGATGCGGGCGACAGGTGCTTCGGTTGTTGATGACAGACACCTCGGTGATCGACCCGATGTTTTCACACCTTGCGCGCTTTGCGTAATCGGTGTATGTTGGGTTAACCTGTTATGTCTATTTTCTTGCCCCCGGAAGGGGAATCTATAGCTTTGTCGGCGATGGCTGCCGCCCGAAAACCTGCAAAGAAATCGACCGCTCGGTCTCCTCGCAAAACCACGAAGAGAAAGCGGGCTTCGCGCAAGCAAGCGGTTGCTAAGAATGGCTCGATCAATAATCGAGCCCATTCGGTGATCTCGCATATCAAACAGCCGGAGCATGCAAAGGGTTCCTACGGCGCAAATTCGGCGATCAACCTGTACCTCAACGAGATCGCGCAGTATCCCCTCATTAGTGTGCAGGATGAGATCGATCTTGCCGCGCGAATTAAGAAAGGCGACGAGGAGGCCGAGCAGGAGCTCATCAACGCCAATCTTAGGCTCGTGGTGAAGATTGCGCGCGATTACGACGGGCTTGGATTGCCGCTGTTGGACTTGATCGATGAAGGTAACATGGGACTAATGAAGGCAGTGAAGCGCTTTGACCCCAGCAAGGGAGGCAAGCTTTCCACTTACGGTTCATGGTGGATCAAACAATCAATCAAGCGTGCCTTGGCAAATCAGTCCAAGACCATTCGTTTGCCCGTCCATTTGGTGGATAAAATTTTCAAAATGCGGCGCGTGGCGATGAGTTTGCAGGAGGATCTCGGACGCGAGCCCACAGACGAGGAATTGGGTGAGGAAATGCACATGACTGCCGCCAAGGTCTCCCAATTGCGAACCGCGGCCATCCGCCCGGCTTCTCTGGATGCTCCTCTAGGAGATGAAGCGGAGAGCGACACTCTCGGGGACGTGGTGGAAGACGACCACATGCATACGCCATATGAGGACCTTGAGGGGAAGACGGTTAACAAGATGTTGCATTCGTTATTGGAGAGCATCAACGAACGTGAAGCAGCAATCCTGCGCTATCGATTTGGCCTGGAGGATGGTGGTGAAACTCGCACGCTGGAGGTGGTCGGCAAGAAATTCGGGGTCACCCGTGAGCGGGTGCGTCAGATCCAGAATATCGCCCTTGGTCGCCTTAGACGCATGATTAATCGCATTGAGGAATTTGAGGATCATCATTGACACATGAGTGATGTCACCGTCGGCGAGCTTGAGGCCGCCATTCGCAACGTGCCCGACTTTCCCAAGCCGGGCATTCAATTCAAGGACATCACCCCCGTGCTTCGCGAAGCGCGCCTCTTTGTGGGAGCCATCGACCTGATGGTTAACAAATATGTCGATGCCAAGATTGACGCCTGCGTGGGTATCGACGCGCGCGGATTTATCTTCGCTGCTGCTGCCGCGCACAAGCTGGGCACCGGCTTGGTGCCCGTGCGAAAAAAAGGCAAGCTGCCATGGAAAACTCATGAGAAAAGCTTTGCCCTCGAATACGGTGAGGCGACGGTGGCCATTCACCAGGATGCCCTTAAGCCCGGGGATCGCGTGCTGCTTTTGGATGATCTGTTGGCTACCGGTGGCACGGCTTCTGCGGCAATCCACTTGCTGGAGAAATTGGGCGCGGAAATTGTCGAGGTCGGGTTTCTCATTGAATTGTCATTCCTGAACGGCCGCGAAAAACTCGGCACTCATCCCACCAACGCGCTCATCACTTACTAACTGCATGCCGGCTACGGCCACCTTCCCGCTGCGCGATTACAATCTCGCCGCCACCCTTACCTCCGGCCAAGCCTTCCGTTGGCGCGAGGAAAACGGCGTATGGGAAAACATCGTTGCCGGCCGCTGGGTGCGCCTCCATGTAAAAGATAAAACGCTCCACGCCCAAACCGCTACATCACAGAAGGATTGGCAATGGCTCACTGACTATCTTCAGCTTGAGGTTGACCTAAAAATAATCCTCAGCCAATTCCCCAAGGATGATCCCCATCTTGCTGCCGCCAGAAAAACCTGCCGTGGTCTGCGCCTCTTGAAGCAGGATCCATGGGAAACCCTTTCCGGTTTCATTTGCTCCAGCAACAAACAGATCGTCCAAATCCAGCAGATCATTGGCGAGCTGTGCGATCGCTTTGGCGAACCCATTCACGAAGACTGGCAAACCTTCCCCACTGCCGCCCGCCTTGCTTCAGCCACCGAGGCCGACCTGCGCGATTGCCGCATGGGTTACCGCGCCAAATACCTCCAC
>CAZTTU010000143.1:0-6872 GCA_964616045.1 uncultured Verrucomicrobiota bacterium
AGGACACGGTTTTTGATCTGGAGGTCACCCCCAATCGGCCGGACCTCAATGGAGTAATCGGCCTTGCGCGGGAGATTGCTGCATTGACAGGTAACCGACTGAAAATGCCCGCTGCAGATTTGCCTGAAACCGGACCAAAGGTTTCAGAATCTGTTGCTGTGGAGATTAAGGATGCCGACTTGTGTCCCCGGTACAATGCCCGCGTTATTCGGGGTGTGGATGTTGGGCCAAGTCCCGCTTGGCTGAGCAGTCGCCTTGAGCAGGTGGGTATTAGGCCCATTAACAATGTGGTTGATGCAACCAATTACGCGATGATGGAGACCGGGCAGCCGTTGCATGCCTTCGATCTTAATCTGCTGGCCGAAGTTAAGGGTAAACGTACCGTGGTGGTTCGACGGGCCTCTGCCGGCGAGAAATTTACCACGCTTGATGAGGACGAACATGAGCTTTTTGCTGATAATTTACTTATTGCAGACTGTGAAAAAGGAATCGCGCTGGCGGGGGTGATGGGAGGGTTGAATACGGAGATACAGGATGAGACGCAGGATGTGCTCTTGGAAACGGCCTATTTTAATCCACAAAACATCCGTGCAACCTCCAAGGGTTTGGGACTGCATACAGATGCGAGTTACCGTTTTGAGCGTGGAGCAGATATAGGATGTGTTGACTGGGTTAGTCGCCGTGCGGCCAAGCTGATCACTGAAGTGGCCGGAGGTGAATTATTGTCAGGCGATGTGGACGAGTTTCCTGGTCAGCCTGAGGCGAGGGAAATAACCTTGAGGCATGGGCGGACCAATGCATTGCTGGGTATCGTTATTGAATCGGTCAAGGCGGTTGAATATCTTCAGGGCCTGGATCTTGAGCTGCTGTCGCAGGATGAGGCCTCGGCGACTTTTCGTATTCCAACCTGGCGGGTGGATTTGAAGCGTGAGGTGGACCTGATTGAAGAGGTTTGCCGGGTGCACGGTGTGGATCAAATTCCGGCGAGTCCGCCAAGAGGCTGCATCGGAGGGAATGATTTTGATGGGCAGCATGACTCAGTTGGTCTGGTGCGTAATATTTTAACGGGCGTGGGGATTGATGAGGCACAAGGGCAGACCTTGATCAGTGATGAATCCGCATTACTGGTATCTGAAGAACTTGTGAGGCTCGAATATCCGCTTGCCAGTGACATGAACGTTTTACGTCCGAGCCTGCTGCCGGGGTTGCTGGATTCGTTAAGGAATAATCTTACGCGGCAAAACCAAAACGTAAGGTTGTTTGAAGTGGGTCGTACCTTTGCCGTGGGCCCCGTGGAGACCCGTTGCGTGGCATTGCTTTTAACCGGCGCCCGAAATGCTTCTTTTTGGCAGGGAGAAGACGCTAAAGTAGATGTGAATGATCTCAAGGGGGTGGTTGAAGGGTTGCTGGAATCCCTGGGGGTATATGGAGTTGAATTTGTTCGCCGGGGAGATGTGGGTTCACTTTTTCTGGAATCAGCTGAGCTCCGTATGGGGAAGCAGACCATTGGGCAGATGGGGCAGTTGTTGCCGGTTTTGGGCAAGAGATATGAGGCGCGTGAAGCAGTGTATTTGGCTGAAATCAACCTTGATGCATTACTCCACAGACGGGCAACCAATAAATCCTTCAAGAGCCTGCCGCAATTTCCGTCGAGCGAACGTGATGTGGCAATGCTGGTGGATGAATCGGCAACCCATTCGGATGTGCTTGGGGTCATAAAGAAAATCAAACCGGCTAATCTGGTGGATACGCAGCTCTTTGATGTATTCCGAGGTAAGAATGTGCCTGAAGGGAAAAAGAGTCTGGCGTATTCCTTTACCTACCGCAGTGAGGAAAAGACGCTGAAGGAACAGGAGGTGAATGTAGCGCATGAATTGTTAGTGGTGGCCTTGAAGGAGCAACTCAGTGCAACAATACGGGACACCTGAAAATCGGCAAAGAGCTCGGAATCTTCTGCGCTATTACAAACTTAACCACGCTTTATATTTGATTTCACTTGAGTTAGTCGTAAATTGAGATAGATTATCTCTATGGAAACGTGGGAGCTAATACTCAGTGTAATTGTCGGAGTTGGCCTGAGTGCCGCTTGTGGTTTTCGTGTATTTATACCGCCTTTGGTAATGTGTATCGCACACAAGGCGGGCCCGGGTCATGTTTCTTTTGGTCCGGACTTCGTCTGGATGGAATCCAACGTTGCCTTGGTCGCATTTTCAATCGCAGCAGTTCTTGAAATTGGGGCCTATTACGTCCCTTGGCTGGATAATGCCTTGGACACTATTGCAGCCCCGGCAGCTGTGGTGGCCGGCACCATGACTACGGCGTCCATGCTCGGGGACATTAGTCCGTGGTTGAAATGGTCGCTCGCGGCGATTGCCGGTGGTGGCGCGGCCGGTGCGATCCAAGTGACTACGACGGTGGCGCGCGGCGCTTCGTCGATGCTGACGGGCGGTACGGGCAACTGGGTTGTGTCCACAGGCGAAGGCATTGGTGCGGTAATCACGGCCATCCTAGCGATCGTTATACCCATTTTGGTATTCATCGGTTTTCTGATTTTTGTAGGGTATGTCATATCCAAAAATCCGTTCAAGAAATACCGTGATTGGCGCGCACGTAACGAGCCGCAAGGGCCGATCAAGCAGCCCAATGTTTTGACGGTTTAAACCTTCAGCAGGGTGTTGACCGGTTGTCCGTATCCTTTAAAGTGCATTTATGCGTTTAGCCTTCCTTTGGTCATTTTGCTTGAGCCTGTTCTGCATCTCTCTCCTCCGGGCTGAAAACTGGCCGGCTTGGCGGGGGGCGTTGGGGACGGGGGTTTGTGCGGAGAAGAATTTGCCGATGGAGTGGTCGGCGACAAAAAACGTGAAGTGGAAGGTGGCGTTGCCGGAACGGGGCAATTCCTCGCCGGTGGTGTGGGGCGACCGGGTGTTTGTCACGCAGGCGATCAAGGAGGAGGGGCGACGGACGCTGATGTGTTTTGATCGGCGCGAGGGCAAGCTTCTTTGGCAGAAAGGCGTGGTGTACAAGGAAAAGGAACTCACCCATGGCACCAACCCCTACTGCTCGGCCTCGCCGGTGACTGATGGGGAGCGGGTGATCGTGTCGCATGCCTCGGCCGGGCTTTTCTGCTATGACTTTGAGGGCAAGGAACTGTGGCGGCGTGTGCTCGGGCCCCAAAAACATATCTGGGGCAACGGTGCATCGCCCGTCATTCATAAGAATCTCTGCATCCTTAATCACGGCCCCGGGGAATCAACCTTTCTCGTGGCGCTGGATAAGACCAATGGCACCCAGAAATGGCGCCACGATGAGCCCGGCGGTCATTCGGGTGGGAAAAAGGAGGGCGAGAACAGTCAATGGAGAGGTTCCTGGGCCACGCCGATTCTCATCAAGGTAAAGGGAAAGAATCAGTTGGTGATGAGTTATCCGGGGCGCGTGGCGGCTTTTGATCCCCTGGCGGGCAGGGAGTTGTGGACTTGTCGCGGGCTCAATCCGCTGGTGTACACTTCACCGCTGTATAGCGAGGGCATCGTGGTGGCGATGGGCGGCTACGGTGGCACGGCGATGGCAACGCGCGTGGGGGAGAAGGGTGACGTAACCGCGACCCACCAGCTTTGGACGCGCCCCAAGGAAAAGCAGCGCATCGGTTCAGGTGTAATTCAGGAGGGGCACATTTATATCCTGAATGAGCCGGGCATCGCGCAGTGCATCGGCCTCAAGACCGGCAAGGTGATCTGGGAGGAAAAGCTGAAGGGCAAGGGGTCGCGGAGCCGGTCGTGGTCATCCATGGTGCTGGCTGATGGAAAAATCTACGCCACCAACCAGTCAGCCGACTCGTTTGTCCTGAAAGCGAGTCCGAAGTTCGAGTTGCTGGGGACCAATTCGCTGGGCGAAATGACGCAGTCTTCAATGGCGATTTCCAACGGGGAAATTTTCATCCGTACCTACAAGCATTTGTGGTGTATTTCGAAAAACGACTAGTTACTTTTGTTTGGCCCGGGAGGTTAACTGTTGCCAGCGAACGCCGGTCCTGTAACTTTTTGCTTTGTATTGGCGTATTTATTGAGAGAAGTGATTAATTTCCATTCCAGTTGGTTCCGGGTGACTCGAGGGTTCATTGTGGTAGCGGCGAAGATGTCGATCTTGCCTGCTGTCATATCGATTGGTTTAGGTGCCCCGGCCCGAAACGAGACGGTTCAGGCAAAATTGTCGTTGGCGGTTAAGGATGTTAAGGGAAGAGTGCATCGACCTTTTCTGTTGGATAATTCTACCAAGGCCTCGGTCTTGTTCTTTGTTACCCATGATTGTCCCGTGGCAAACAAGTATTCCAGGGAAATTCAGCGTATTACTGCCGAGTACAAGAAACATGAAATCAAGTCATGCTTGGTGTATGTGGACCCGGACATGAGCCTTAAGGATGTGGCAAGGCACATGAAGGACTTTGGATATGGAAACCAAACTGCTTTTCTAGATAAGCGGCATGAGTTGGTAAAGGCAACCGGCGCGAAAGTGACCCCTGAGGCGGTGGTGGTTGCCGGCAAGGGAGAGGTTGCCTATCGGGGCCGCATCGATAATTTTTATGAAGATCTGGGTGTCGGGCGCAAACAGGTCACCAAGCGGGAACTGCGTGCTGCGCTCGACGCGATATTAGAAGGGCAAAAAGTGGCCGTCCCCCGGTCAATGGCTGTGGGATGTTTTATTCCCACTTTGGAATAGTCGGCCGACCAACACACATGGATAGAGATGATGTATAAGACAAGATACAGGATAACTAGGAATACAATATTTGTAGCGATCACCGTTTCTGTTCAGGCAATCCTGCTTGGCGCGCCAAAGGAAAAAGAAAGTGCATTGAATTTTTCTGAACATATTGCGCCGATAATTTTCAACAACTGCACAACCTGTCACCGGAAGGGGGAGGGCACACCTTTTGTCTTCGTGAGTTATAAAGACCTGCGCAAGCGGGGTCGGTTGATTGCGAAGGTGACGGGGAGCCGGTTTATGCCACCGTGGCATGCGGAGTCGGCTCACTATAAGTTTGAGGGCGAACGTCGGTTGACCGACGAGCAGATTGGTATGATTGGTAAGTGGGTGGCAAACGGCATGGCAGAAGGCGACCCCAGGAAGTTGCCCCAGTTGCCCGAGTACACCCCCGGTTGGCAATTAGGGGAACCTGATCTGGTGGTGAAGATGACAGAACCTTACCCGGTGCCGGCCGAGGGACGGGATATCTATCGTAGTTTTGTGATCCCGCTGGATATCAAGGAGACCAAGTGGGTCAAGGCTCTTGCCTTTAAGCCCGGAGCGCCGACGGTGGTGCACCATAGTCTTTTTCGTTATGATACCACGGGTAATGCCCGGCGACTGGATGCCAGGTCCCGCACACCGGGCTTTACCGGGATGGGGCGTGGCGGCCGCAGTTTGCAGAGCCTTGGAGGCTGGGCGGTAGGCGGCCAGACAAAATTTCTCCCCGAGGGTCTAGCATTTCGATTGCCCAGAGGTTCTGACCTGGTGCTGGACATCCATTTTCATCAATCCGGTAAGCCCGAAGAGGAGGTGTCGACGGTTGGTTTTTATTTCAATGACAAACCGCCCACGAGCTCATTTGCCGGAATCCAGATGCCACCGGTGTTCGGTGCCCTATCACGAGTGGATATTCCCGCTGGCGAGAAGAATTACACGGTTAAGGACTCGTTTGAAATTCCCATTGACGTGGAGGCTTTCGCCATTAGTTCGCACGCCCATTACCTTGGCAAGCAGCTGAAGATGACCGCCACATTTCCCGATGGAAAAACAAAGGAGCTATTCTGGATCAAGAACTGGGATTTTTCTTGGCAAGAGCAATATAACTACACCGATTTCATCTCCTTGCCCAAGGGCACGCGGCTGGACGCCACGGTTATCTGGGATAATTCGGCGGATAATCCAAATAATCCCTTTAGTCCGCCGCGCAGAGTGCGTTGGGGACTTGAGTCCACTGATGAAATGGGAAGCATGACACTTCTGGTGAAGCCAAAAAGATCCCGCGACTTGGGAACACTCAACACTGCGATGGCACAGCACGCACGGGAACACTCTGCTGCACGGGCGATGCAGCGGAATCAGGGGCTTGGGAAAAGGCTGATTGAAGCGGCAATGCGCGGAGATCGTGATGGGAATGGGAGGATTAATCGCACGGAGGCCCCCAGCTGGCTTCGGAGGTCATTTATGAGTGTCGATGCCAATTCCGACGGAGAATTGGATCGCAAAGAGCTGGAGCGAGCCGTGTCAAGGTTGCGCGGTGGACGTTGAAATGGGCATATGCCCAACCAAAGCTTAGCGTGCGAAAGGTAAATTGATGAAAAGACAAATGATATTTGCGATGGCACTGACCGGCTTAACGTGGTCGGTCAATGTGTTAACTGCGGCAGAAGACAAAAACTGGCCGCAGTTTCGTGGGCCGGGCGCTTTGGGGGTTGCCGAGAACAAGGGCCTGCCCGAAAAATGGAGTACAACGGACAATGTCCTGTGGAAACAGGAACTCTCCGGTCGCGGATGGTCTTCGCCGGTGGTGTGGGGCAAGCAGGTCTTCCTCACGGCTGTGGAAACCGAAGGCAAACAATGGGAGGCACGCAAAGGCTTATATTTTGGAGGGGAAAGAAAGACGCCGCCGGCCGGCAAGCATCATTGGAAAGTCATCTGCCTGAATTTGGATACCGGCAAGGTTATTTGGGAAAGAACCGCCTACTCAGGCATTCCCAAGGGTTCGATCCATATCAAGAATAGTTACGCCTCAGAAACTCCCATCACTGACGGGGAACGGGTCTATGCCTACTTTGGTAATCAGGGCCTGTATTGTTACACCATAGAAGGAGAGTTTTTATGGAAGAAGGAAT
>CAZTTU010000144.1:0-6871 GCA_964616045.1 uncultured Verrucomicrobiota bacterium
CCAGCACCATGTATTTCACCCCGTTATTACCCTTGGGGCCTATCTTCCATTCCCATGTGAATTCATAGTCAGTCCAGGTTCGCCGGGTTAGCAGATTGCCCGCTTCTTTCCCTTCCTGTTTAACCAGAATGCCCTTCTCAATAACCCACCCCTTTCCGGTAACCTCCTTTTGGCCAATGTTGCGCCAGTGAGCGTTCAGGTCCTTGCCATTAAAGAGCAGTTTCCAGCCGGCTTTCTCCTCGGTCTCAGTCAGGGAATTAATTTCTCCAGCAAAAAGGCCGGGCAGCGAAAGGGAGAGGGTCACAAAAAAATACCGCATGGGTTGCATGCAGTATTTGTAAATCGACCGGTTGTCTTGTGCAAGCGGCTACTTGCCCCGGACACGAATGTTTCGATACCACACTTCCTCACCGTGGTGCTGAATGGCGATATGGCCCTTGGGTTCCTGCATAAATCCTTTCCAGCTCTTGAACTTGCTCTTTTTGATCATGGCCGTGACTTCATCACTGCCCCACTTGTAGGCAAGCAGCTTTTGCCCATTGAGCCAGTGCTCCACATTGTTGTCCTTGCATACAATACGCACCTTGTTCCACTGACCTGCCTTGTTGTACTTCTTGTCTTTCATCCCCTTGCCGATCATGTCGTAGAGCGACCCGGCGGTGCGCAGAGGAAAGTTTGCCTTCCCATCAGGATGGCGTTCATCATCCAGTACCTGCATTTCAGGGCCGGTAAAATATGCCGGGCGATTGGTTTCCTTCACGCGGTACATGATGCCGCTATTGCCTTTGGGCGATACCTTCCACTCACATTCGAATTCAAAATCGGTGTAGCTGATCTCCGTCAGCAGGTCGCGGGGTTGACCCCCTTGTCCACGCGTAATGGTCTTGAGGGTCCCATTTTGAACTTTCCAGGCTTTTTCAGGAAAGGCCTTCTGGCCGTACCCGCGAAGCCCGGTGACTTTTTTCCCGTCAAAGAGAACAGTCCATTTATCTTCAGCCTGTGCTGAAACCATCAACGCACCCAACAGGGCCACTAGTAGAAGTGTCTTATTATTTTTCATTTTAAATTCTTTGCCCGCCAAATCTTATTGCATTACGGGTATTTTCATGGCCTTGCCTTGCCTCAAATATTGGCGAATGGCTTCAATCTGTTTCTTAGCATCCCCTTCCAGCACATCCACCAGCACACTGCGCGCATCTTCATCAAAATAATCAGGCATACGCGTCTGTGGATCAACTCGGAGCGGATCAAGCATCCATCTCAAGTAGTAGTCAGGCTGCAAACGCGCACCCACACGAGAAAAATTAACTCCCTGCGCCTCAAAGACCTGCAGCGGATCGCGATTCTTCACACCGTGACAGGCCACACAGGAAAACCCACCATCGACGCCGACAAGTTTGCGCCCCTCCTCAACCATCTGGAGGTCAATTGCCGTTTTTTCAGCGGGTGTCTTGGGTGCATGACCATGCCCCATTGCCAAGCCATGGGCGAGATCCTTGGCGCGCGCCGGGAAGACCGGCATACGGTGCGTGAGCCACGGACGCGGGCGCTGCTTGAGTGAGCCGTCCAGGATGGTTTGCATCCATTCTGGCTTAAGTTTTTCACCAATCATATCCAGCCGGGGAAAGCCTTCGAGTTCCCCATGACAGGCAGCGCAGTTGAGCAGGCGAATCTGGCGACGGGCAAATTCCGCCGGCTCATGACGATGAAGTGACTTCCGATCGCTGGTCGCAAAGGCCCGCAGAACGGTGCTATCCTCCAGCTTGAATCCAAAATAAGGCGACTTGCCGGTGGGCTCATTGGCAAGACAACCACTCATCCATTTGTCCGATGTTAACGCTGCCAGGTCGGGCGCCTTAAATTTGTTTTCCTGTTTGTGATTGTGGCAATTTAGGCAACCAACCATAGCCACCAGCTCCTTGCCACGCTTAACATCCTCTCCTGTTGTAAGAAAACCGCCCAACTCACGCTGATTGGCCTTGCTACGAAGCCATTGGGCAATGTTCCCGGCTTCGTTTTGGGTGAGGTTAAATTTCGGCATGCGCGTCCACTCAAAGTGTGCATTGGGCGCGCGCAGGAAAGCAGCCAGTTCGCCCTGTGGAAACTTCTGGTTAATGTGGTCAAGATTGAGCTTTCCCTTCTCAGCCTCAGTACCAGGGAGATTATGGCAACCGGCACAATTAAGTTTCTCGACAAGCTCCATCCCGACCTCGAGGTCAGGCTCTAATAATTTTCCAACCGCTTGCTTGGAGCCCTTTAGGGTCCCAAGATAGGCAGCCATGGCTTGAGAATCGGCCATAGCAGTAGTGCCGTGGAGCATACGCGGCATACGGGCGCTACCACGTTGGGTCTTGGGATCAAGTATCCACTGAGCCATCCACGCACTGTGACGGCGATCACCTATATTCGCAAAGCTCGGGCCGCTCATTGCCATTTCCGGGATGCCCTCGCCCTTGCTGGCGTGACAACGAATACAGCGGCTCTCCAGAAAAATCTCCCGACCCTTTTCCGCCAAGATCGCCTGCGCGAGGGGGGCAGTAGAGTTATGGAAAAGCTGCTTGTTAAGAATCGGCTCGTGCGGAAGCGGCTTGTCTGGCCGCTCACTCCAAAACAGGCGTAACTGTGCATCGCCCCGACTGGGGCTGGCGTAGGTAAGCTTGATGGAATTGACTCCTTTATTGAGGCGAATTATCTTAGTGGTAGCGGCGGGACCAACGCCAGTGATGCCCTTAAAATCAAGTATCACGGCGTTGTTCACTTCAAGTTTCACACCACCTTTTCCGATGACTTGGAAGGAGTAATCTCCTCGCAAGTCAACTCTCACAAAACCCTCAAAGGTGGCGGTGAAACGGCCTACGGGCAGAAAAGGAGAGGGAGATTGATTGACCGGCACAAAGAGCCAAAAGTTTGGCATCACGGTCAAGGCCGAGGCATCGCCGGATTGGTAGGTGACCGCAAGGCCCGGCCGCAACTTGGTATCCTGTGCAAAAACAGCGGACGCAATAACAGCGAGGCAAATGGCAAAAAATCGACGCATCAAAGGATGACCATATATAGCGCGTAAATCGCTGATAAGCAAGATGAGGATGGTCGGTGAATGCGAACGAGTTTGATGCCTCCGCGCTTGACGGAGGTTTGATGCCCTTCTAGTTTGAGCCGCTCCCCGCAGCAGCGGATTATACATTATCGTGAACCTTAAAGTTGAATTGATTGATTTGGGCCCCTGCAAGAAGCAGCTGCGCTTTGAATTACCAGTCGAGGATGTGGACGCCGCCTTTGCCACTACAGCGAAACAATTTCAGAAACAAGCTAACCTGTCGGGCTACCGCAAGGGAAAGGCACCAACAGCCAAAGTGCAGGCACAATTTGCCGACCAGATTGAAGGGCGTGTGCGCGAGCAACTACTCAATGACAGTTACCGCAAAGGCATTGAGGATAACAAACTGCGGCCAATCCTGAACCCGGAAGTAGAAGAGGTAAATTTCAAGAAAGGTGAAACACTGACGTTCATTGCCACTGTGGAAATTGAACCAACCTTTGATTTGCCGAATTACAAGGGCTTGCCCGCTGAAAAACCGAAAGTTGAGATCACCGACCAGCACGTGAACAACGCGATTGAACGCCTGCGCGAAGGCCGCGCCGAGTATAAGGATCAGGATCGCGAGGTGAAGGATGGTGATCATGTGAATGTGAGCTTCACGGGCACGAGCGACGGCAAGCCTCTCACGGAATTTGCCCCCACCGCCCGTGGCATGACTGAGCAAAAGAACATGCCGCTACACGTGCATGCCGACGGCGAACACGATCACTTTATACCAGGCTTCACCAAGCAACTCATCGGCGCAAAGAAGGATGCCCAGCTCAAGGTGGAAGTCACGTTCCCTGATGAGTTTAATGCCCAACCGAAACTGGAGGGAATCAAGGCCACCTACGAGGTGACCGTAGGCCAGGTAAAGGAGAAAGTCCTGCCGAAACTGGACGATGAATTTGCAAAGAGCTGGGAGGCTGATAGCTTGGAAAAACTGCGTGAAGGAGTACGAGGTGATCTGGAGGCTAACCAGAAAGGCGATGCTCACCGTCACGTGCGAATGCAGACGCAAAGGGCCTATGCGGAGAAACTGGACTTTGACGTGCCGGAATCCCTCCAGCAACAGGAGATGCATGCCGCAGTAAATAATATGGTGCGCTCACGCCGGTCGGCCGGCGAGACCGAGGAAGATATCGAGAAAGCCAAGGATCAAATCACCGCAGAGGCCAACGCTGCCGCCATCGACAATCTACGATGGTTCTTCGCCCAAAAACGCATTGCCGAGGAGGAGAAACTGGAGATCGGTCGCGACGAGGTTGTCCGGGTCATTGCCATGCAGGCCCAGCAAATGGGTAAGGATCCACAACAGCACATCAAGGAATTGTCGGAAAACAACCAAATTGGCCACATCCAGAACCGACTCTTGGAGGAAAAGGTCATTGACCTCATTGCTGAACACGCCACAATTACTGAGGTTGAACCGCCCGCCGAAGAAGGATGTACTGATGAAGACTGCGGTCACGACCACAGCCACGGGCATTCCCACGGTTGATTGAAGCACAAACATTGGAGCCGCAGAACAGCATGAAACCACTCTGGACACTATCGATACTACTCACCCTCTTCTTGGCACTTGGTTGCTCTAAGGATGAGGAAACAAAAACCGATGGCGAAGGCGGTGACCAAGCCGCGGTCGGTGGCGAAGAAGAAGGCAATCAAGGCATGAGTCCTGATGGTGGCGAAGATATGGGGGAAGAGGGCCTCGGCGGAGAAGAGGGCCTCGGCGGAGAAGAGGGTCTCGGCGGAGAAGAGGGCTTCGGTGGAGAAGGTCCAAAGAAATCAAAGCTACCTCCCATTGATCCCAACGCCCCGGCCGGCAAAAAACAGATTTGGACGTACGGCTCCGGCCGAGCAGACATCGCGAAAATTTACGTCGGCAAAACCGACAAAGTCTTGGCGGCCGCTTTTGGCCAACCCGCCAACTGGAAAAAGCAGGGCAACTATCTCATTTACACCTATGACAAGATGCGCGTAATGGGTCCACAAAATATGTATTTTAGCAAAGTACACTTCGTCGTAAAACCGGACGCAAAACTGGGCGGGGGGAAAGTGATGCAGGTGCAACTGGATCCTGCCAGCGGCGTGAGAGTGCAACCCGCTGGAGGTCTCGGTGGCGAGGGATTAACTGACCCTGGAGCTCCGGGTGAAGGCGAAGGATTTGAAGGCAATCCAAGCGGTGGACCGACCCCACGCTAATATTTAACCTGAACAGTCCATCAAATTTATTGTGAGGCTTTCACCCTCGCGATTTTCTTACCTAACGGTCGACTAGGGAAGTGTGGGCTTCACGCAATGCAGTTTCGGTCGTTTGCCAATCCAAACAGCCGTCGGTGATGCTCACGCCATACTTGAGATCTTCCAGTGGTTGCGGAAACTTTTGCGATCCAGCAATGAGGTTGCTCTCCAACATCACTGCATGGATATTCTTATTGCCTTCTATAATCTGCTTGATCACTTCCCGCAAAACCGTCGGTTGACGTTCAGGATCCTTGCTGCTGTTGCCATGATTGCAATCGATCATGAGTGAAGGGATCACATTGGATTTATTCGCCATGGATACAGCCTCAGCAACGTTCTCCACCGAGTAGTTTGGGCCATCGGTTCCGCCGCGTAAAATAATCTGGCAATCAGGATTGCCACTTGTAGTCACTGCGCTTGCCCGTCCTTCAGAAGTTATACCGAGAAAGGTCTGCTCATTAGTGGCCGCAACGATGGCATTCACCGCAACAGCACAATCACCCGCTGTGGAATTCTTGAATCCCACCGGCATCGACAGGCCACTAGCCATCTGTCGATGGGTCTGACTTTCCACTGTACGTGCCCCAATCGCCGCCCAGCAAAGGGAATCAGCAATGTATTGCGGTGTGATTGGGTCGAGCAGCTCCGTAGCCGTGGGTAATCCGAGGTCGAGCACTTCGCCAAGAAACTGGCGTGCAAAATGGAGGCCAGCAGGAATGTCGCAGGTACCATTAAGCTGCGGATCCATGATGAGCCCCTTCCACCCGGTGGTGGTGCGAGGTTTCTCAAAATATACCCGCATTAGAATGAGTATACGATCCTTCAACTCGGCAGCCAATGCCGCTAGTTTCTCGGCATATTCGCGCCCGGCTTTGAGGTCATGGATTGAGCACGGACCCACCACCACAATCAAACGCGAATCTTCCCCATGAATAATGGAATGAATCTCATGGCGCACTTGCGTGACAAACTCTGCCTGTTTTCCCGAGCGTGGCAGTTTGGCCATTAGCTCGGTCGGCCTAGGCAAAGTCTCTGAGGAAACAACGCGTAAATCGGTAATCTGTTGCACGGAGGCGGGAATAAAAGTCATTCCGCCGCATCTTGTAAAGCCTGCAACACCCCAGAATCGCGCACATCCACCCAGCGACCGGTGATCTCCAGTCCTGCAATGGGCTCTTTTTCTTCAAGCATCGCAGTCAACGCATCAGTTAACTCATACTCCCCGCGCAACGATTTCTCCAGACGCGTAGTATGCTCGAAGAGTTGGGGGCGAAAACAGTAAATGCCCGCGTTATACCAGGCCGTCTCGCTCTCCTTAAGCCAACCTTTAGCGCGCAGTTCATCCAGTTGTTCTGCGGTAGGTTTCTCCACCAGATGATTCAAGCGAAACGCTTCATCAAAAAAGAACAACCCGCCCTTGGTCACATCCTCACTACCGGTCACGGTCACCAGCCCCGCAAAGTCATCCTCATCCCAGCGCTCGCGCATTCGCTGATAAGTTTCTGGCTTCACCAGGATGTCGCCGTATGTCAGCAGGAACGCCTC
>CAZTTU010000145.1:0-6694 GCA_964616045.1 uncultured Verrucomicrobiota bacterium
CGCATGTCCTGATGGCCATGGGCAATACGCCCGGGCAGGCCATTGGCTCGGTGCGTTTGAGCCTAAGCAAATATACCACCGACAATGAAGTGAATTATCTTTTGGAGAAACTACCGCCAATCATAAGAGAACTACGAGGGGCCTCGCCCAAGATGGCAGAGTCGACAACGCAGAAAGTCAGCCCGTAATTCCCCGAATTGCGTTACCATCATCCAGATTGCAGTAAACGCCGTGGCGCCACAAACTCAAGGAATGGGCGAAGTTTCCCATCTTATCGAGTCAATCCTATCCGGGTGAGTTTTAGCTGGTAATTTGGTGATTATTTGACGAAAAAAACCTCGTACGACTTGAATTACCGACGTAACTTTCCGCGATAGACAACGTCTGGAATCCAAGTTGTTTTAACTATACCTAAAAGAAATGAATGCAAAAACCATCATATCAACCTTGGCCTGCCTGATTTTGGGCAGCTTGATCACAGCAACAGGTTGCGGCCAGAAGAAATCAGGTGGCAATATCAAAGAGGGCCAAACAGCACGCGATGTAGTCGACAGAAAGAGCAGGGTCTCTGAATTGAGCGGCCAAATCGAGAATCTCAAGAAACAGAACGAGCTGCTAAAGTCCCAACGCGATGCCGCACAAGCAAAAGCGCAAATGGTTCGCGTAAAAGTACTCAACAATCCGGAGGATATTATCAAGGAGTTACCCGGACTCTATGGCTCGAATGACTCAGCGTTTCAACGGCGCCGAATTCATTTGACCGAGTCTCTGGTGGATTCTGGAGAAGGTTCACTGAATGCCATTGAGGAATTCCTCAATCAAGGACAGGACACCGAGCCGGATATTGCCGCCGATGCACGCAAGCGTCAGCTGGATCGTTATGGTATCACCGATGAGCAATACGTCCAACTTGAGGCCAATATCAAGGAGACGTTGGAAGTAATGAAACCAACGCTAGACGCGGATAAAGAGAGGCGTGATGCCGAGCGTGCCGAGCGCCGTGAGGCGGATGAAAAACGCAGGGATGACTTCCGCGGAAAGATGCGGGAATTCTCCGCAACACTTGAAGGTCTCTCAGAGGAAGAGCGCAGGCAAAAGATGGGGGAATGGTTTCGCCAGCAAAGAGATGCGGGGGCACCGGAAAGAGAAGCCCGTGAGGCTCAGGAAAGAAGGGATCGGGAGAATCGTGAGCCGACAGCAACTGACAAGTTACGTGAAGCCGTGGAAGCGAATGTAAAGGTGATCGTTGGCGCGGATCAATTTGAGGCAATGCAAAAAGACCGTTCGCTTGGCCGCATGATCGGTGAGATTGGCGGGGATGAATACAGGCAAGCCGTAGGCGGTGGCCGTGGCGGCTGGGGCGATTGGGGTCGTGGACGCGGTGGTGACCAGGGCCGAGGTCGTGGTGGAAGATAAGATTAAGATAAGTTAATTATATTGAGAGAACCTGATACGATGAAAAACTTTTATATTATTCTGACAGCAGTGTGCGTGCTAGCAGTGAGTGCCGAGGCGCAACAACGGCCTGGTGGCGGTGGTAGACCCGGCGGTGGTCAAGGAGGCCCCGGTGGCGGTGGTAGATTTGGCGGAGGCGGAGAAGATTGGCGGCAACGCATCGAAGAATTTCGTCGTAATGCTGGTGGCGGTGTTGGCGGTGGAGGCATGGGTGAGTTCTTTCGAGCCATGCGAGGCGAAGGAGGAGGAGGAACCATCCAGGAGAGGATGACAGAAGCTGCCCGTCGTTCTGGCATGACATTCAATGAAGCCCCCACAATGCGTATGAGCATGTTTGATGTAGTGGAGCGGATCGGAGGTCCACGAGCCGAAGGAATCTTGGCCCGGCAACTGGAAGTCACAGCCCGGGGTGCTGAGATCGTTCATCTTGATGGGAATTTGGAAAGAATCGCTGGTGACAAGTATGTCGAGGACATACTCGCCGCAGTGAAGGCCGTACTAGCCAACCCACCTGAGCTGGACACAGGTATGCGCGTTGATGAACGGGGTGTGGACGCCCTCTGGGGTCTCCTTCGAAAATATAAAGACGATAGCTTTGTGGACTTTGCCAAGAACATGCTGATCGATGAAGATGGTAGGTTACATCGGCAGGCAAATAATTATCTGCGTGAGTTTTTCAGTGACGGGATCATGCAGGTCTATTCAGAGGCATATGCTAATCCAGATTTAGATGACCGTGCACGCGGAACAATTCGCGAGGAAGCTCGACGCCGAATGGGACAGAATCCCGCAGCCAATGCTATTGTTACTGCGCGGTTTTCTGAGTATATGAATACGCTGGCCAACCCACCTGCTGAGCCTGCTGAAGGTGAAGAGGGAGGACGTGGCCGGGGCCGCCGTGATCCGGTCGCCTCAGCTCGTGACTCGGCTCGCGGATATCTCGAAGCACTAGCTCAACCTCGTGATCGCAGTGCAGAATCGATTGCCGGCCGCAAGTCATTGCTGGGTAGCTTGCGTGCAACGACGAGTGACGCTGAAGTCATCGCCATGATGGACAAGGTGGACGAGCGTCTGACGGCACTTTCTGATCCAGAAAAGGCGAAAGATCTTCGTGGATTTTCTTTACGCGAACGTCGTGAGGGCGGAAGTTTCGGTCGCGGTGGACGTGGCCAAGGACCTGGTGGCGGACAACGCGGTCCCGGCGACGGAAAGAATAACTAACTAATCCCAAAATTTTAGGGCGAAGCATCAAACCGCCCCGGAATGATACGAGTTTTAGATAGGAGTTATATGAAAGAATTGTGCCTGGCGGTTGCCGCTGTATTCGTGCTGACAATTAACACGAGTGCTCAACAGCGCGGTGGAGACCCCAATAGAATGGTTGAGCGGGCACGTCAGTCCGGCGTAACTTTTAATGAGGCTCCTACTATGCGAATGAGCATATTCGACGTGGTAGAGCGTATCGGCGGCGCGCGCGCTGAGGCAATTCTTGCGAGGCAATTGGAGGTCACTGCCCGGGGTGCTGAGATCGTTCATCTTGATGGAAACCTCGAGAGAATAGCCGGCGATAAATATCGGGAAGATGTGCTGGCAGCTGTTAAGGCTGTGCTGGCCAATCCACCTGAACTGGATACCGGAATGCGGGTTGATGAACGCGGCACTGTGGCACTGTGGGGTCTGCTCCGAAAATATGAGGATAATAGCTTTGTCGACTTTGCCAAAACCATGCTGGTTGATGAGAATGGAAGATTACACCGACAAGCAAGAGAGTATCTGCAGCGTCATCTCAAGGATGACATCATGCCCGTTTATCAGGAGATATATGCCAACCCTAACCTCAATGACGGCACACGCCGTGAAATCGCGATAGAAGCTGGAAGACGAATGGGCGAAAATGCCGCTGCCAACGCCATTGTGGTAGCTCGCTTCACAGAAGCCATGAATAGTTTGGCCAATCCGCCTGAACAACCTGCTGAAGGTGAAGGCAGGCAACGACGCGGAGATCCCAGGGCCGACAGCATCGGCAAAGCCCGTTACTATCTCGAGCGACTGGCTCAAGGCCGAGACCTGACGGCACAGTCTATTGCAGGCCGGCAAGCGCTGCTTGCCAGTTTTCGCGCCGCTACTGCGGATGCCGAGGTGGTCACCATGATGGACAAGGTGGGAGAACGTCTAAACACAATGGCTGCGGACCCAACCAAAAGACTGCCGGGATTCTCCTTACGTTCACAGCGACAAGGTGGCCAACGCGGTGGGCGACCCAGTAATGGGAAGAACGATTAGCACTTAAAAATCCGCTGCAGATAAATCACATCGTGCCAACGACCGGCTTTTCTGCCGATTTCACGGAATGTACCCACTCGGATAAACCCAAGTTTCTCATGCAACTTTAGGCTCGGAGCATTCACAGCATCCACAGCAGCAAGCACCGTGTGCAACTGTCGCCTTGGCGCTAAAGCCAACAACGCCTCCAGCAGTGCCGTACCCAGCCCTTGTCCACGTGCCGCCTCTGCCACGTAGACCGAGCAGATGGCTGTGTGCCGGAAACCTGCCCGTTCCACGAATGGGCTTAGGGAACCCCATCCGCGCACCATGTCCTCCACCAGTATGGGATACTCCTTGGTCTCGTAATGCTCGAACCACGCCGTGCGCTGCCCCAGCGTATGTGGCTCGGCATCGTAGGTGCCCGTGGTGTCCTGCACCGCCTCGTTGTAAATGGCCACGATGCCCGGCAAATCCTCGCGCGTCGCAGGCCGAATGGCCGCCTCCATGCACCCAATCAAAACACGCTGTGCCCCGTGTCCGCCAGCCTTTTTCACCCTTTGACACGCAACCCGCAACGAGTATTATCCGCCGCCCCGATGAGCAGGAAAAAATATAATGTGGCCGTTGTTGGTGTAACCGGTGCCGTGGGCCAGGAGATGCTGCGCGTGCTGGAACAGAGAAAATTTCCTGTGAACCAACTGCTGCCACTGGCCTCAAGGCGCTCGGCCGGAAAACGTGTGCGCTTTAAGGGTAAATCGGTCACGGTGCGAGAGCTAAAAGAGGATTCCTTTCAAGATGTTGATATCGCCCTCTTCAGTGCCGGCGGCTCCATCAGCAAGACCTTTGGGCCGATGGCAGCCACAGCGAGCTGTGTGGTCGTTGACAATTCCAGCGCTTTTCGCATGGAAAAGGACGTCCCGCTGGTGGTGCCTGAAATCAACGCGGCTGACGTTAAAAAGCACAAGGGCATCATCTCAAACCCCAACTGCACGACCATTGTCACGCTCATGGCTCTTTATCCGTTGCACAAGGCTTTTGGCGTGAAACGTATTTTTGCCTCAACCTACCAGGCAGTGTCCGGCTCGGGCGCTCTGGCGATTGAGGAACTGAAAACGCAGGTGAAACAGGTCGCCACCGGAGGAAAGGTGACGCGCGAGGTTTACCCGCACCAAATAGCCTTTAACGTCCTGCCGCACGTGGATGCTTTCCTCGACAACGGTTACACCAGGGAAGAGATGAAAATGGAGAACGAGGGTCGAAAGATTATGCATCATCCCCGTTTTCGCGCCAGCACCACGTGTGTGCGCGTGCCCGTCTACCGCGCGCACTCGGTTGCGGTGAATGCGGAGTTCACCAAGCCGGTTTCCGTGGCAGCGGCGCGCAGGGTGTTGAAGAAGGCGCCCGGCCTGGACTTCGTGGACAATGTTTCAAGGAACCAATACCCACTGCCGCTGGATGTAGCCCGAAAGGACAACTGCGCCGTGGGCCGAATCCGAAAGGATTGCGCAATGAAGAACGGCCTGAGCCTTTGGGTGGCAGGAGATCAGCTCCTAAAGGGCGCCGCGCTCAACGCCGTCCAGATCGCCGAGCTGGTGACAAAAATAAAAGTCTGACGTGCCGTTGCCTTACGGGCTTGACTTACCCTGACTTGAATTACCCTTGGCGGAAGCTTGACCACCCCCAGCGTTGGTGGCAGCTCCGTTACTGGCAGAGGAAACCCCGCGCCTGAACCGCGCCCCGCTGATCGCACTCATGGCTGGCCGAGATGGGGGCAGGCGACGGTTCATGGGTGTGCGCAAACTTCGCAGGCGGAGCCTAACGACGGTAAGGTTAACCGTCGGTCGAGGAATTGGGACAGTGACAACACCAACTCCGCCACTAGAAGAAGACGATTTGCCAACGATGCTATTCCCATTATTCGGGCCACTGGTATTGCCACCGCCACCGATATTGCCATTACTTTTGGTTACCGCTTGCCCTTTACCACCTCCCTTGGTTGGGTAATTCTGGTTATAATTGCCTCCCCCACCTGATTTCTGATTTTGCGACTGCTGCCCTGACGTCACTGGCCCCGATAAAACCCAAGCCAGCACCAAGCCAAGCGGCAGCCATGCGATATGGGTACAGCGATTCATACAGTCTCAACTTCTTCAGCCATTATCGCGCATACGCAACCCATGGTAAAGCTCTAATCTATAGACGGCTATTTTGTTATCATACCTTAGGGAAAATCTTACTCCGAGTGCACACATAATTTGGCCTGAATTGTCCCATGATATATTCTGAGCGATATTCGAACAGATGTAACTTTCTTGCATCAAAGGGTGTATATCGTGATAACCTGAGATGCACGCGGCACGATTTGATTGTAATCCTATGGTAATCGGACAATTACCTCTATAATCCAATAAAGATAGAATATACAGAATGATAAACAAAATCATACCGCTTATTGTTAGTGCTATTGCGGGTGCAGCTGCAGCTGGGTTTCTCGTGAAACAGTCGAGCACCCAAAAGCAGCAAGCTGCCTTGGATAAGCAAAGGCAAGAATTCCGTGAAAAGGCTCAACAAGGCAAAAGTGCACGTGATAAGGCTTTCAGCAAGCAAGCCCGCGGTCTAGAAGATAGAACCAAGGCGCTTGAACAGGCCAAGGCAAGAGCAATTCAGCTTGAAGGCGAACTGGAGATCGTGCGCAACGAGAAAGCGCCCGAGCTGCCCCTTCTCGTTGAGCCTGCTGCCATCATCCAGGCGTTAAAGGAACTCAAGCCAGAGAATGACCGCACCAAGCGCCAATCGGTTCACTATTTTGAAAGCCTCGTCTTCATTGGGCCATCAGCACTAAAGACCATCGAGGAGTTCCTGGATGCCGGGTTGGACATTGAGTATTACCAGCCGGCTGATACCGGCAGGGGGAGGAGCCCATTTGGAGGAAGGCGCCCACGAAGCAGTGAAAGCGATCGGGAACGAAAAAGGC
>CAZTTU010000146.1:0-6627 GCA_964616045.1 uncultured Verrucomicrobiota bacterium
TGATGGAAATCGGGAAGGGACCCGGGAACTTACCTACAAAAAAACCCAATATCCCTCCGGGAATGCCACGCCAAAAAACTGAGGCAAACAGGGAGAAAAAGGAATACCTCATGAATCCCACCACCCTCTTCGCCACCTTGCTCTCCCTGATTCTGGGCGTGGGGTGTGGGAAAAAAGAACCCGAACTCACTCCAATCGATACTGCCAACAGGCCCGAGGCGAAATCCGAAACTCCAAAATTTGATCAACTGAAGTATCGCAATTTACTGGAGGTGTTCGAGAAATTAGGGAAGAATAAAGATGAGGAATTTGATCGAATTCTCAAGGAGGCCCGGGCCAAGGCGGATTCCTCCGGTGCGATGACCTATGAAGACTGGTCGGCAGTACTCAAGGAAACAGAACTATCCAAATATTTCAAGGTACCCCGTCAGATGGAAGGGGCTGATACCAACCGGGCTATTCTTCGCGGCTTGGAGCACAAGGCAGGGCTTGACCTCAAAGGCGGGTCACAGTTCGTGATTGAGTTAAAGGTTGATGGTTTGGATGACCCCGAGGGTGCGGTGAATCAGGCCATGAATGTATTGCGTAGGCGCGTGGATCGCTTTGGGGTTGCTGAACCCGTGATCCAGAACATGGGGGGCAATAAAATCATCATACAGATCGTCGGCATTCCCCAAACCAAGCGCGAGGAGATAAAACGCCACATCCAGCGCGTGGCGAGTTTGCGTTTTCAATTAGTGGATGTGGATTCCCAGGGCCGCGAAGTGGAATATCAGCCCGGCATCATTGTGCCGGGGAGCACCAACCTCATCGATAAATTCACCGCCGAGGACGGCAAGCAAATTGAGCGTCAGGTGATGGTGGAAACCAAGGTGCAAATGGGTAGCGAACACGTAACCCGCGCCTTTGCCGCGCGCGATCCCCTATCAGGCGCACCGGTCATTAATTTTTCCCTGGATGCAACTGGGGCTGGAATTTTCCACAAAGTGACCAGTGGTAATATTGGTCGGGGGCTTGCAATTGTGCTCGTCGAACTAAAGGAGGATGGCAGTGAGCTGCATGAGTTAATTTCCGCGCCGACCATCCAGAGTGCCATCGGAGCTCGTGGTGAGATTACCGGTATCGATACTCACAGTGAGGCACGGGAGATTGCCAACGTGCTGGAGAATCCACTGTCGACTCCATTAAAGATTATTGAGGAGCGAGATGTGGTGAACACGGACAATTTGGATGGGAGCAACGGCCACAGCTCAAACCTCATGGAATTGCTACCGCCAATTGGGCCAGTTTGGCCGGCGGGCGTAATGGCAGCGTGGTTCTTCACCTCCAGCGACCCCGCCGACCGACTCCAGCGTGGCCAGGGCAGCACCACGACCGTGGGCCAGCAACAGGTGCTGATTAACGCCCACACACAGCCCCAACGCGGCCAGGGCGGCACCATGACCGTGGGCCAGCAACAGGTTTTAATCGAGGTAGCGGTGCAATATTGGCAGCGCACCGGCCAACTCCCCCGCCGCGCCTCGGATATGCTGGGTGCCGCAGATCTTGATGGAGATGGCAATCGGGACGTAGGTGAACTCGTTCTTAAGGGTGCCATTCGTCAGGATTTACTGGAACGCACGGTGGGACTCGATATCCAGTTTGATGATGATGCCATCAACTCGATTATCCGCGAGCAACTTTCCCTCCCTCAGGGACAATTCCAACGGAAAATCTACGACCAACTGATCCAGTCCTTTGGAGAAGCTGACTTGCGACAATATTTCCACGATGAGCTGGCCATTCGCCATCTGCACCAGGTGATGGGCCTTGGCGGAGGCATGGTGAGCCGGCGTGCGATCCGGCCCCTGGTCGAACAGTCACTCCTAAAGTACGACACGGAAGTGGCCGTATTCCGCGCCTCAGAATACACCAACAAGGTGACCAATGTGACCGAGCGTTTGGTCGAGTATTACACCAACAACAAGGCCACCTATAAGGAGGATGACCGGGTGAAGTTTGCCTGGCTTAAGATTTCCATTCCCACGAACGCGGCAAACCAAACGGCCATCAAACAGGCGCGGCAATATCAAGCAGCGGTGTACCAGGGTTTCCAGCAACACGGTACCAACATTACCGTCTTGAGCCAGATTGCCGCCAACCTGCAGCCACCATTGAAGATCGAGAGAATCGAGTTGGATGAGAGTAACGTAACCGGTCATCCACTTGGCTCCGTATTCAATCAGGTGCGCAGTGGTGACCTTGGCGACATACGACTACCAGTAGTTCGCGGCCCCGAAGGACTGTATTTTGCCGGTGTGGAGGAGGAAATTGAAGGATCTCTGCCAAAATTCAATAGCCTCACCTCGAAGCGTTCCAATGAAGTACGTCTGGCATTCCTGAAAGATGAGACACATAAACTTGCCCGGGAAGCTGGTCGCGCATTTTACACCAACCTCACCACTGCACTAACCGAAGGCAACCAGACTTTTGATAAATTTTGCCGTGCCAACAAGGTGGAGGTCTTCACGGTGCCGTTATTTTCATCAACCACTCAGCCGAATGACCCGGCCTATGCAGCGCTGACCAACCGTGTGGAACTGCCCGAACTGCAACGAGCGATTCACGGAATGGATCCATCCAAGGAGAAAATTCCGGTCGATCGCATTACTGAATTCAACACCAACCCCTACGGCGGATGGATGCTAAACCTCAAGCAACGCGTGCCGGCCGAATCTGAGGAAATCGAGGCCGAACTGAACGGTAGAGTGCTCGCACAACGCCGCCGAGGTTTGGGCCAAGCAACTCAACCACACCCCGTGCGCAATTTCAGCCAGCAGGGATTCCAGATGGCAGCCTCGACCTTTGCTCTAAGCCAACGACAACTTCAAATGGCCACCCCGACAATAAAATTCGGCCCATCTGCAAACCATTTAGGGGCCATAATCTTGGATGTTGGTCAACCGGCGTTCCAGATGGCTGATCCCACATGGAGTTTCCGCCAAGCTGAACTCAGCAAGCTTAAGCTTTATATCGAAGCGAAGAAGGATCGCAGTGAGGAGATTGGGAAAGAACTTGAGGCGCTGGGCAACCAACTGCTGAACCTCACTCGGCGGGGCAACCTGGAACGCGAACGCGAAATTATCTCGCAGGCAATAACCCGGCTCAAGGAACTACAGCAAGACAAGTCAAAATTGCATCCATTTACCCCTCAAAAACAGTGGAACAAAACTGCTGCAAAGAAGGCGGGGGCGGCACTGGAAGCCACCAACGTGGCTGGCCGGCAAATTGGCGTTGTGCCCCCCGATAGCTACAGGGCCGTAATGAACCAGCACCCAAACTCCAGCGCAGGGCGACGGGCGTGGCTGCTCTGGGCACGTGGATTGCTTGATGCGGGTGATTACCAGGACGCACAAAAGCAGTTTGAAGGCTTCCTATCCAAAAACGAAAAAAACCCGATGGCACCGGGGGCGAAATTAGGCAGAGCACTCTGTCTGGATGAACTCAACAAAACGGATGAAGCCAAGGCAAAATACGACCAAATCATAAAGGATCACCCCGGTGAGCTTGTTGCTCAATATGCCATGATTAATTTGGCTGCCCTGCATCAGGAAGACGGGCAACTGGAGATGGCACAGAAATTATATCGGGAACTCATTGAGGGTGACCTGACCTTCTTCGAAAAGCGTGGGCCGATGAGTTTCATGGTTAGGCAGATGGGTAGCCAGCGTTTGGCAAGTGGTATGGCGAGAAGCCTGTACATGACGCTACTAGAAAAGAATCCACAACTGCTTCCGGAAACGTCCAATCCTCCAATTCCTCCGACTGTTCCCACAGTACCTAAATCCAATACCACCAAACTTCCTGACAACAATGACATCGTACCTCAACTCAAGACACCCCCTCTCAAGGCACGCGACACCAAAGGTGTCGAAAAGTCCAAGTAGCACCCATGTTCAAGCGCAAGCGCTCGCCAAACGTTTTGTTCCACGGCAAAATCGACCCATGGCATATATTCCGGTCATTGAGCCAGACCAGGCTGAAGGAGCTTTAAAGGAAACCTATGCGCAGGCCGAACGCCGGGCCGGGCGCGTATTCAATATCCTCAAGATCATGAGCCAGAGCCCAGGCGCACTGCGCTCCTCAATGGATCTATACCTGGCCATCATGTTTGGGAAATCATCGCTCTCTCGCGCACAACGGGAGATGCTGGCCACAGTGGTTTCCGCCACCAACGGTTGCCATTACTGAACCCAAGCCCATGGGGCGGACTTCCGTGATGAAGTCCAAAACGCCGGGCAGGCCGAGGCGCTCAAGAAAGACTGGCGCGATGCGGGCCTGACCGAGATTGACAAGGCATTGTGCGCGTGGGCGGAAAAACTGACACGCGACCCGCATGGTGCCGCCAAGGCCGATGTAACAGAACTACAGGATGTGGGTCTTACGCCTGAGGCCATAAGCGATGCTGCGCAAGTCATCGGCTACTTCAACTACATCAACCGAATTGCCGATGGTTTGGGAGTGGATCTTGAGCCGGAAATGCCGCCTGTCCCCTGACATCTTTGATGTTGCCCGAAGAGGGCAGAATGCTACCTTTGAGGCATGAAATCTCTCCGCGTTACGATTCTATTGGCAGCCATTATCGCGCTGGGCACCGGCTGCTGGACTACCAAGCGGGTTTTGCACGAGTTGAAATGGTCCGGCCAGGAACCGGCTACCGGGCAGCCTCTGCAGGAAAATGACGTCACCCCCGGCTAAACCCGAGGCTCCATACTTGCCGCGCGCCAACCCTGTTGGCACACTTGCCTCCTGACAGGTGGTGCGCAATTTTCTCTTTAGACTTTTCCCTCCAGACGGCCGTTTGCGGCGTGCGGTGAACTGCCTGCTCCCGGTGATGGACCTGCTCCTGCTGCCTTTCACCCTGCTGGCGTCCATCCTCCTTTGCGCCATCCGCATGGCGGGAGTGGAACGCTTCCCAGCCGCCCGATGGGCCTTCAAGAAGGTGGGGGTCTTCCCCATCCGCGACCAGTATTACGAGCCACTCGTAAATCCCGATCATCTGCACCGCCCGCTTGATGAACCGCGTGATTTGCCCGGGGTTAACTGGTCGGATGAGGAACAGCTGCAGTTACTCGGTCAATTCAAGTACGAGGAGGAACTGCTGGCGTTCCCCTGGGAACCTGCCGGCGATGGCGGATATTACTTTGGAAACCCCGCTTTCGGCCCCGGTGATGCAGATATCCTTTATGGTCTTGTGCGGCACCTCAAGCCCCGCCGTTTCATTGAGATTGGCTGCGGCCATTCCACTCTCCTGGTGCAATCAGCCATCCGGCGTAACCGCGATGAAAACAAGGACTACCAGTGCCGACATGTTTGCATTGAACCCTATGAGGCGCCCTGGCTGGCGAAACTGGACGTGGAACTTATCCGCCAAAGGCTGGAGCAAATGGATCTTGAACTATTCAACGAGCTGGAAGCAGGCGACATCCTCTTTATCGATTCCTCGCACGTGATTCGGCCACAGGGCGATGTGCTCCGCGAATATCTCGAACTCCTGCCGCGCCTGCCAAAAGGCGTTTGGGTTCATGTGCACGATATTTTCACACCATGCGACTATCCTACTTCATGGATCACCGATGAAGTTAAGCTCTGGAACGAGCAATATCTCCTGGAGGCATTTTTATCCCACAACCGGGACTTCCGCGTGGCATGGATGATGGGGCACATGTTTCAGGCCCATCCTAAGGCTGTGCTAAAGGGGTGCCCAGGCCTGCAACGCGCCCGCAAGGAGGGACACAACGTGGTGGGCGGCAGTTTCTGGATGGAGAAGGTGGGATAATTAACCCTCCAGCATCCGGGCAATTCGCCCGGCAAATGCGTCCGGCGCAAAGCGCTTGAGAAAATCCTTCTCAGCCCCACGCTCACCCTCATCCAACTGACGTCGTGCGGCAATGGCCTTGTCGAGCACGATTGAAAAAGCCCCTGCATCGGTGTCCACATCCATCGTGTGGGCCAAGGGGTAATCGGCAAGCACCTCCGGGATCGCCCCGCGATCGCTGGCCACCACCAACCGCTCCATCAAACGTCCTTCAAGCGCCGTGCGACAAAGACTCTCATCCACGCGTGAAGGCGCACAAACAATCTCGTGCTCATTAATCAATGCAGGCACCTCCTGGGGCGGCACCGGCGGCAACAACCGGATCCGTTCATCCCGGTCGGCCGCAGACCGCACCTCGTCGGCCAATGGCCCCTCCAACCCGGCCAGAGTCAGCGTGGCCTCCTCGCGCATCTGGGCATGGGCATCGAGAAGCAGATCGACCCCCTTCTCCAGCGAGAGCCGCCCAAGAAACAAAAGCCGCGCCGGCCCCTCGCGTCGGGCAGGCGAAGGCTGGACTTTTTCCAGCACCTCATCTAGCGGAGGATACAGCGTGAAAAACTGTTGAGGCCCATCGGCAAAGGCCATCCCCTGTTCTCGGGTGAAATCGGACACACAGGCCACCGCATCACACTCGCTGATGGCCTGCTGCCAATCAGGTTCTCGTTTTTCCAGAAGCCGCTGAATCAGGGGCGCGGCAACTGAACGAATGTTCAATCGGTCCAATCGCCGCGGCAGGTTCTCCTGCAGCCAAAGCGCCAGCGGACACCCTG
>CAZTTU010000147.1:0-6568 GCA_964616045.1 uncultured Verrucomicrobiota bacterium
AATCTTTGGACTGCATCCGAACCTTGAGCCGCTCGTCAAGTTCACGAGCCGCATTGTGGCCGGCAAGCTGCAGTTTTGTATGAAAAGCGGCAACTTCTATGAGCCGGGCAATATCGCGCCCGGGCCTAACTGGAATGGTGATATGTGGCACGGGTACATCCAGAATCTTAATGGATTCCTCCTCCATTCCAAGCCGATCAATCTCATCCACATCATCCCAATCACACAGACTGATAACCAAATTAATGCGTTTTTCAGTCCGGATACTTTTGACTCCAAACATGGCCGCAACATTGATGATCCCAATGCCGCGCACTTCCATGTGATTTCGAGTAATATCAGGACTGGTACCAATAACCTCCCGGCCGTCTATCAGCTTGACTTTTGTGACGTCATCGGAAACCAGACTGTAGCCACGCTCAACCAGCGCCAATACGCATTCGCTTTTGCCAATGCCACTTTCCCCCTTGATTAACACCCCAATACCAAGAATATCCACCATACTCCCCTGCTCTGTGCCCATCGGCGCGAACATGTCATCCATCGCCAGGGTCGCTCGATTGATAAAATTCATCGTGATCATCGGACAACGAAATACGGGAATATTTGCCACTTCTGACGCACTGATAAATTGGGGGTCAGGCTTAAGGTTGCGCGAAAAAACAAAACAGGGAATGCGATGATTGCACAGAACAGCGTATCGTTCAGCGCGCTGCTCATTAGGAAGCGTCTTGAGATAGGTAGCCTCCGCAGCACCAAGCACCTGAATGCGATTGCTAGCAAAATATTTAGTAAATCCGGTCAACGCAAGGCCAGGCCGATTGACCGTGGGTTCACGGATAACACGATTCAGCCCACCTGAACCCGCCACCAACCGAAGACCCATCTCAGACGCAAGACCCAAATGGAATCGCTCAACGGTAACCTTTTTGCTTTTCATCAGTTCAGGTTAAAATCGGGCCCGAGATATATCTCACGAGCATGAGGGTCATCCACCAGAAACTCCGCCGTGCCTTCCAGAACCACCTTGCCCTTGTGTATGAGGTATGCGCGGTCGACCAGTTTCAGTGTCTCGCGCACGTTGTGGTCGGTAATCAGGATTCCCAACTCACGCTCCTTGAGCCGACGGATAATTTTCTGCACTTCATACACCGCAATCGGATCCACCCCGCTAAACGGCTCATCAAGCAGTATCAACCTGGGATTTGTCACAAGAGCGCGAGTGATTTCCAGTCGCCGTTTTTCTCCACCGCTCAGCGTATCCGCCCGACTGCGCGCCAAACCGCCAAGGTCCAGCTCCTCAAGCAGATATTTTAGGCGCACTCGTCGCTCCACCGAATCCGCCTCACACGTCTCGAGGATGGCCATAATATTCTCCTCCACAGTCAACTTCCGGAACACTGAGGGCTCTTGCGTTAGGTACCCCATCCCCGCCCGCGCGCGCAAATGCATCGGGCGGTGAGTAATATTCTTATCGCGAAAAGTTACTACACCTTCATCAGGATGCACCAAACCCACAACCATGTTGAAAGTTGTGGTTTTTCCGGCACCATTCGGGCCAAGCAACCCGACTATTTCACCGGGCTTTACGGAAATAGAAACACCATCCACCACACGACGCCTGCCGTAGACCTTGCCCAAGCTATCAGTAGCCAGCAGGCTCATTTAACGCTTGGGCGCAGGTTTTGGCGCCGGCTTCTTCTTATCCTTCCCATCGATATTCACCTTGGCCTTGGAAACCTTTAGTTTGCCTGTAACACGGTCCCAGATGATGATTTCACCCCGAATCTCCCCGCCTTCATGGTAGAGCACCGGATCCCCAGTCAGGACAAGCGAATTCGCCGCCGCCGTGTAGATACCTCTCTTGCCCATCGCACGCGTTTTGTCTTTTTTATTGATTATTACCACATTGTCCTCAGCCAATATCACCTTGATCTGTCCACCTTGAGCTATCATTGGAGGCTTCACAGGTTTGGGTTGAGTCTTTGGTTGAATCCCGGGTAAAGGCCGGATAACAGGATTAGCGTCACTTTTCTTCTGCGCTTTCCGATCGTTAAATGTCACCGTCATCCTGTCACATAATAATTCGATATCTGGATCCACCACCTTCACTCGGCCCGTATAGACAAAAACCTGTTTCGGTTTGAAATTCATCTCTAAGTCATCCGACGTGATAAACGTGCCGCCTTTCTTGGCTGCAGGCTGTGCTGCGTAAGTTGGCAAAATCATCGCCGCCAGAAATAATCCATATAAAATTCTCATTTTCCGTTTTCCTTTTGTTCCAGTGACAAGCGCTGCCTCAAAACCGTCCGCACATTGTTGTGCACAACCAGCTTCGACACCCGCTGTTTCCATTCAAACCCAACGCCACTCAGGCGCAAACCCCCACCGACGCGCGTCGCTTTCATCGGCCCACTTGAGGATACAATACGAGCACGCAAGTCGAAGAGACACTCTGGTGCCTCAACAATCAAGTCCACTATTCTTTGCTCACCGTCGTAGGCATATGTCTCCAGGCGTACTCCACGCACCAGCATAATCCCCGGCTCTTTTGCTACCATTGAGTCCCCCATCAACAAGCTCCGCAGCCGGCCTGAGCCACCGCGATCATGATCCGGCAACTTGACGCGTTTCTGCACCCCCTGCCCTGGCAACACCTGCGCAGGCACTTCAAGTGCCACCAGCAATAATACTGTGCCCAGCAACCTAGTCACCCGACCCTGATAATTTTTGAACCAACCCATGCCACATGTTCCGGGCATTTATCACCCTTTCACAAACCTCCCTCACTGCGCCATCACCGCCGCGAGCCTTGGTTGCATAGTGGGCCACTTTTTTCACTTCTGCAACTGCATTCGCTACTGCAATTGGCAGACCAACCCGGCGGAGGACCGCCAAATCGTTCATATCGTCGCTCATAAAGCAGGCATCCGCCCAATCGAGGTTTGCTTTTTTCAGTATAGAAGCCACACCATCAACCTTTGATGTTGGTTTTTGCCATAAATAATCCACCTTTAATTCTTTTGCTCTCTTCGCTGTCGCTGCCGATGCTCGGTTGGAAACCCAGCCCACGGGGATGCCGCAAGCCTGTAACATTCGAAGACCCATGCCGTCCTGAATGTTGAAACGCTTGAATTCTGTGCGCGCGCCAACATACACGCCTGCGTCGGTGAGCACGCCGTCCACGTCGCACAGGAAAATCTTTACGCGCTTGAACGCCGGCTTTTTGCTCATTGCACCGCCTTGTGTACCTTGACCAATTGCGCGAGGACCTTCCCCATGTTGCGCAACGGGATCATGTTTGGTCCATCACTCCAGGCTTTTGCTGGTTCCGGATGCGTCTCAATAAACACCCCATCTGCACCAGCCGCCACCGCTGCCTTGGCCAGAATCGGGGCAAACTCACTGTTGCCACCGGATTTATCGCCATCACCACCAGGCATTTGCACCGAATGCGTAGCATCAAAGACCACCGGGAACCCGAATTCTTTCATGATAGGAATCGAACGCATATCCGAGACGAGGTTGTTGTAACCGAATGTTGTGCCCCGATCGGTCACCAGCAACCGTTTGCCTCCCGCAGCCGTGGCCTTGGCTACCACCTGCCCCATCTCCTGCGGTGAAAGAAACTGTCCCTTTTTCAAGTTCACAATCACCCCGGTTTGTGCCGCCACTTCAATTAGATCAGTCTGGCGACAGAGAAATGCGGGGATTTGGATTGCATCCATCACCTCGGCCGCCGCAATAGCCTGTTCCTCCGTGTGCACATCGGTTAGCACAGGCACGCCGACTTTCTCCCGAACTTTCGCCAGCACCCCCAACCCAGCATCCAGACCAGGCCCTCGCTTAGTCTTACTGGAGGTCCGATTTGCTTTGTCGTAACTGGCCTTGAAGATGTACGTGACACCAAGTTGCTTGCACGTGTCTCGCATACGCCGCGATACTTTCAGACATAACGCCTCGCTCTCGATCACGCATGGTCCCGCGATAAGAAACAGGGACTTGCTGGACTGAAGTCGCTTCCAAAGTTGCTTGGCAGAAATAGCCACAGAACGTTCCTAACAGCCACTGCTTCAATTGTAAATGCTGGACAACACAACGCCCCGTATTCACCGTATACAAATGCGGTACGCAATCGCCTTAGTCTTACCAGTAACAGTTCTCGCTGCAGTCGCCCCCATTAGTTTTAACCGTGAAATCCAACCAATTCTTTCGAATAATTGTTACAAATGTCACGGTCCGGATAACGCGGCGCGCAAAGCCAAGCTGCGTTTGGATCGCGAGAAGGACTCGAAGGCAGAACTTAAATCTGGAGGACACGCCATCGTGCCGGGCAACCTCACCGAGAGCGAGCTCATCTATCGCATCACCACCAAGGATGACGATGAACGTATGCCACCAAGCGATTCGCATCGCCAGCTCACGCCCAAACAAATCGAGCTACTGAAACAATGGGTTAAGGAAGGTGGCAAATATGAACAACATTGGTCATTCATTCCACCCAAGACCACGCTCTCACCAGCGGTGAAACAAAAGAACTGGCCCCGCAATAACATTGACCATTTTATTTTGGCACGATTGGAGAGTGAAGGACTTAAACCCTCACCTGAGGCGGACAAGGCAACTCTGTTGCGGCGTGTATCTTTTGATCTCACTGGGCTACCACCTTCACTAAAGGAGCTAAACGCATTTCTCGCAGATTCCTCCCCTGATGCCTTTGAAAAGGCTGTCGACCGATTACTTGCTTCTCCACGTTACGGAGAGCACATGACTCGCTACTGGCTTGATGTAGCTCGCTACGCCGACACCAACGGTTACCAATACGACACCCATCGCAGCATGTGGCCTTGGCGTGATTGGGTCATCCGCGCCTACAACCGCAACCTGCCCTTCGACCAGTTCACCATCGAGCAGCTCGCCGGCGACCTGCTGCCCAATACCACGCTGCAACAGAAAGTTGCCACCGGCTTCAACCGCAACCATCCGATCACTATCGAAGGCGGCATCATCGACGAAGAATACCGCGTCGAGTACGTCATGGACCGAGTCGTGACAACGACCCAGACGTGGCTAGCCATGAGCGTCGGCTGTGCCCGTTGCCACGACCACAAGTATGACCCGGTGTCGCAGGATGAATTCTACCAAATCTTTAGTTTCTTCAACAGCGTCGCCGATAGAGGCATGTCCGGGTTCGCTCCGCAACTGTCGGTTCAGTCGCCGGAAGTCCTGGAGCAGATTGGCAACCTGGAAGCCAAGCTCAAGAAGATGCGTGCCGAGGCAGAACCGAGTGCGGCCGATCTGGCCGCCTGGGAGCAAACGCTGTCGAACATCAAGGCGGATTGGTCGCCCCATCCGCCCTCACGCGGTCGAGCGATCAGTATTGTGCCAAAAGGCGGGGTCCTGACCGCGTTGAATATTAAGCCTTTCCCAAACACCGTCAGCGCCCAGATCACACCAGTTGACACACAGACGGTGGCAGGCCGATTTGTTCGCGTCTTGATCCCGGGCAAGGCCCAATACCTGGGACTGGCAGAGGTGCAGGTCTTCTCCGGCGGCCAGAATATTGCCAAAGGCAAGAAAGCCAAACAATCGACTACGGGCTACGGCGGCACGGCAAACCGAGCGGTTGACGGCAACACAAATGGCGTCTACCACGCAGGCTCGGTCACCCATACAAATCAGCAAAACGATCCGTGGTGGGAGGTCGACCTGGGCAAATCCATGGTCATCAATAAACTGGCGATCTGGAACCGGACCGACTGCTGCACTGAGCGACTGGAGAATTTCACCATCGAAGTACTCGACGACAAACGCGCCCTCGTATGGAAAAAGACGGGCCAGTCGGCGCCGAAGGTCGACGCAACCTTCGACGTGGGCGGACCGATTACCGTAACGTTGAAGCGATATCGTGACGTGTGGGTGCCGGCAAATCGGGTGGTTGTTCCATCCAAACACACCTTGGACGTGACGGTCACCGGCGAGGGCGCTCCTCAATATGCGATCAGCACTAGCAATGCAGATGCCTGGTTGGAGGCTGCCGTGTTGCCGGTGGATATCAAAGACATCCTTATGGTGCGTGGTCAACGGACCGTCACGCAGATAGCCAAACTGATGAGTTATCTGCGTGATAAGTCGCCATCGCGCCGGCCGCTTCGTGACGCCATCGCCACTGTCGAGCAAACGAAAACCAGGCTGGCCAGCCAACCAACCGCCAAGACGTTGGTCATGCAGGATCTGGCGAAGCCCCGTAAGACCTACTTTTTGGAGCGCGGTCAGTATGATCAGCGCCGTCACGAGCTGCAGCCTGATGTCCCCGCCATCCTCGGCGACATGGACAAAGACCTGCCACGGAACCGACTGGGCTTCGCGAAGTGGTTGGTTGACCCTAAGCACCCACTCACCGCACGCGTCGCCGTCAACCGCCACTGGCAGCGACTGTTTGGTGTCGGTATTGTGAAGAGCCCCGAGGAATTTGGTGTACAGGGAGACTGGCCGAGCCACCCGGCATTGCTCGATTGGTTGGCTGTTCATTTTACGGGTAGTGGCTGGAATACAAAAGCGCTTCTAA
>CAZTTU010000148.1:0-4108 GCA_964616045.1 uncultured Verrucomicrobiota bacterium
TCAGCTTCCACCGGGAAAGCCTGCAGACCACATCGGTCGAATATGCAAACATAGGCGTCGTACATTTTCTGATAACTGGCCATGGCACCCTCATCGGTGGCATCAAAACTGTAGGCATCCTTCATGATGAATTCTCGCGCACGCATAAGGCCGAAACGCGGACGGATCTCATCACGGAACTTGGTCTGAATTTGATAAAAATTAACCGGCAGTTGCCGATAGGAGCTGATTTCGGTTGCCGCCAACGTAGTGATCACTTCCTCATGAGTCGGGCCCAATAGCCACTCACGATCCTTGCTGTCTCGAACTTTAAAGAGCACATCAGCCGCCTGTTCATAGCGCCCGCTTGCTTTCCATATATCCGGTGGCTGCACCGCGGGCATCAGCACCTCCAGCGCCCCCGCCCGGTTCATTTCCTCACGCACAATGGCTTCAATCTTCCTTAGCACCCGATATCCCAAGGGAAAGAAAGTATACAGCCCGCCGGCAAGCTTGCGCACCAAGCCGGCACGCAACAAAAGTTGGTGTGATAGAATCTCCGCCTCGGCCGGGGCCTCTTTTAATGTGGGAATAAACGTATCGCTCCAGCGCATGCGCGGACTATGGGGCGAATCTGCCCGATGGGAAAAGAGTTTTCGCTGGGCGTCACTTGACCGGGTTGCACAAAGGGGTCATTTCACCGATGCGCACCTCCAGCTTGTCCCCGGAGTTGATGGGCCCAACACCACCAGGAGTGCCGGTGAGGATGATGTCACCCGGCAGCAGGGTCATGTTGGTGCTGATGAAGCTAACCAAATGGGAACAATTGAAAATGAGCTGGCTGGTATGTGAGTTCTGCCGAAGCTGGCCATTCTGAAAGAGCTGAATGGTCTGGTCGTGCGGATCGATCTTTGTCTCCACGTACGGGCCAAGCGGGGTAAAAGTGTCAAACGATTTGGCCCTAGACCACTGGCTTTCACCCTGCTGAATGGTTCGATCACTAATATCCTGCGCCACGGTGTAGCCAAAAATGTAGCGAGTTGCCGCCGCAGGCGTTACGTTGCGTACTCGACGGCCAATGACAATTGCCATTTCTGCCTCATAATCCACACGGTGGCTGTTGAACGGGATATCAATTTTGCCTCCGTCAGGGATTAGCGAAGTTGGAGCTTTGAACCAAAAAAGAGGTTGTTTTGGGACCTTTAAGTTCGCTTCACTCGCATGATCAGCATAATTGAGTCCCACGGCGATCACCTTCGTCGGCTCCACCGGTGTGAGTGTCCTGATCCCTTTGGGTGAAATGCCCTTTTTCACAAATGAGGGAGAACCAAAAACATCCCCCTTCAATTTGTACAATTTACCGTCAACAACCTTAGCATGGAAGATATCTTCACCCTTCTGGAATCGTCCAATGGAGGCCATGGAGCGAGGTTATTAACAGCTTTTTCACAAGGGCCGCAAGTAAAAACCGAAGTTGGCATGTGTAACTTTTATCAGATAAATATCGTCAAAAGGTGGCAAATTGGATAATTATGCAGGTCGTGCTTGAACGAATTCTCATAGGACTGCTGCTGATATCGAGCATTATAACCCAAGCAGCTGAACCTCCGACTCCTGACATCCAGTGGCGACGTGTGGCCAAGACCTTTGACGCCAACCTGACTGATCAACCAATCGCCCTCGTGCTGGAGCAGATCCGCAAACAAACCGGTTGGGAGGTTTTTATCGATCCTGACCTCAACCTGAAAGTTTCATCTGAATTTAAGGCCAAAAATCCCGGCGATGCCCTCAAGCTGATCCTGGGTAACACGCCCTACACCCTTTCTCCAAGCCTCAAAGGCGCGACCAAACTTTATGTATTCCGGGACAAACGCGACCAGGCAACCAAGCGCATTATCACCAAACCCGACAAGGCCAAGCCCATCCCCGATGAAGTGGTGGTAATGCTGAAGGAAGGCAAGGATGGCAAGGCTCTTGCCGCACAGTACAACGCAAAGATCGTCGGCTTCATTGCTGATCTCAATGCCTATCGGTTAAAGTTTAAAGACGCTGAAGCAGCCAAGCAGGCCAAGGCACTCATTGATGCAAATGGCGACTGGGGCCAGACAGATTCCAACTATTCAGTGGATCGACCTGAGGCCATTGAGCCAGTCGGCGGCAGTGCCCTTCCCGGGCTCAAACTGGATCCTTCCAACCTGAACAATGGAAACGCCATTATTATTGGCATGATCGATACCGGCATTCAGCTGGACGGGATGGTGAATACCGATTTTCTGCTGCCCAGCATCAATATTGTCGGCGAACCCAAGCTCGACCCCAGTTTGCCAAGCCACGGCACCTCCATGGCAGACACCATGCTGCGAGGCTTGGCAGAGTCCGATTTGGGGGCCGATAGTCGCCCGGTCCAGATTCTACCAATTGATGTCTACGGTGACTCACCAACCACCACCACCTTTGACATCGCCCGCGGCATCACGGCCGGGGTGAATGCCGGCGCACCCATCATCAACCTGAGCCTTGGCGGCAGCGGTGACAGCGCGCTCCTTCATTCAGTGATCAAGAATAGTCACGATGCGGGCGTGCTTTTCCTTGGCGCAGCTGGGAATGAACCAGTGGCAACCCCCACCTACCCCGCAGCCTACCCGGAGGTAATGGCCGTGACGGCAAGTAGCCGTTCCGGGGGCATTGCCAGTTATGCCAACTACGGCGATTTTGTTGATGTTGCCGCTCCGGGCGCAAACCTTGTGCGCTACAACGGTAAGAGCTGGTATGTCTCCGGCACCTCAGCTTCCTCCGCATATATTTCAGGTTTGGCCGCCGGCATGACCTCACGTTCAGGAAAAACACCCACACAGGTCGGGAACGGCATCATTTCGGTAATGGGGCTGGGCAATAAGTAGTCTCAGTTATCGCGTAACGCGCACCGATACCCAGCGCGCCTCTGGAATCACAAATTTTTTTACCTCCACTGTTACTCCAGTTGCGTCGAATTCACCACAGACACAATCAGCGATCTCAGAGGCAAGCGTTTCTATCAGCTTCCACTCCCGGTCTTGCCCAAACCGAAGCAAACGCTGAGCCACAGCAAAATAATCGATCGTCTTGGTGAGGTCATCCGATTGCACAGCCTCCGAAATATCCTTCTGCATCTCAACGGTTATGAGAAGTCGCTGCGGTTGGGCTCGCTCCTCATCAGGAACTCCAACCCGACAGAAAACCTCCAAGTCATGGATGGAAATCACATCACTCATCAAAGCACAGCCTCCAATAGTATTTTTGTTGGCCTGTTTAGATCCAATTTTAATGCTGCACGCGGCTCCATCCACTCAAAAGCCTGCGCCTCCTCGTTAAGGCATACTTCTGCACCACTCACACACCGACAGGTGTAGTTTAGCAACAGGAAGTGTTCATCACGGTAAAATTCATCCGACCCAATACAATCCTGCACAAGCTCCAGTTTCACCTCGGTGACATCCAGCCCCGTCTCCTCTTTAATCTCTCTTTTCAAGGCTGTCTGCGCCGTTTCACCAAACTCAATCTTGCCGCCTGGAATACCCCACTTGTCAGACCATTTGCGAGTTCGCACCATGAGTACGCGGCCAGCTTTGTCGTAAATGAGCGCGCCCACGGTCACAACCGGCTGTCGCGCAATTGCCGCCCCGTTGGGTAGATGCATCGCGTTGGTATCCAGAAGTTTCTGCAGTTCCCCAAGGTGCTCCACCACCAGGTCCGGTTTACTCAGGCGCAACTGGGCAAGGGTATTGAATCCTGTGAGGACTGAACACGACCGGATACCTCCGGCATGCGCGGTGTCTATATCATGCTGCATATCGCCAATGAAAACCGTGGCTTCCGGCTCCAACCTGTTCTCAGTTAGGATATCCTGAATCCTGGCACGCTTGTCCATCACCCGGATATATTCACGCTCAAATTCAAATGGGATTCGCGCCGATTGTGCCTGGTAGTGATCGGGGTGTATGGTGCTTAAGAGAAATGTCCTTAGCCCCTTTTGCCTGCAAAAATCAAAAAACTCACGCGCATGCGGCAACGGCTCGATTTGTTTTTGCTCATCCGCAAAACTCTCCTTGTACCATTCCTCCAATTGCTCCAGGGAAATCCCAGGCGCCAC
>CAZTTU010000148.1:4208-6515 GCA_964616045.1 uncultured Verrucomicrobiota bacterium
ATAAAGCCTGCCAGCAGGGCCAGTCCTGCACAAACCAGATACGGCAGAGCCGGCCAGACGTCAAAAAGACCCAGCGCAAAAACCGGCCCAATGATGCGCGCAAGACTTCCTACGCTCTGTGTAACCCCCATGACTTCACCCTGTTCACCCTCGCCAGCATTCAAGGAAATGAGCCCGAATGTCGGCGCACGGTAAACTCCTGAGCTAATGGCAAACAAGGCCAAGCCCCCCATGAGCCAGCCCATTCCAAGGGAATCATCACAAAAGGGAAGCAAGGCCAAGCTAACCCCCACAAGGATGAGTCCGCCAAAAATCATCTTCTTCTCGCCAAACATTTTAACCAATCTGCCAATCAATCCTCCCTGGACAATGGCCCCAATAAGTCCGCAGTACGCAAATAGATAATAGGCAATTGTTTTCGTGTAATTGATTTCCCCGATCACCTCCCCCGCTCCATCGCCACGCTCAAGCCGGCCCGAACGGGGTGCAATAATTTGTGATTGAACCCCATCCAAAGTCGCCAAAGCTATGACCTCTCCCTTTCTTACCTCCACACCGTCATCCGCCTTCCAATCAACTTTTGTGACTTCAGGTGACTTAATTGGCTCCACATATTTGAACATGCCTTCAATTCTGGGTTTACCATCGGTACTATTACCCGCCCCGACAAAAAGCACTACAAATGCCGACTCAAAGCTGGTGAAACAAAAGTTCGCCATAAAAAAAATACCCACCAAGAGACCAAGCTGCGGACGGCTTAGTACGCGACTCCATTGCTTAAGACGCGGCAGGGGCGGCGAGGGTTCTGAATCAGGCTTTCGGCTTTCTCCAAGGATGAAAAATGCGAGCACAAGATTGCCCGCGCAAATAGCTGAGGCAGTCCACCCTGGTCCGGCTGCCCCCCACCAATCCGCGCTCACCGCTCCCAGCGCCGGCCCAAGAATAAAACCCAGCCCAAAGGCCATCCCAATGAGTCCCATATGTTTGGATCGCTCCTCGGGCGGTGAAACATCGGCAATGTAGGCACTGGCAACAGAGAGGTTGGCGCCACAGATGCCCGCAAACACCCGCGAGGCGACCAGCAACCCCAGATCCATCTTTATCGCTGCCAAAGCGAACAGGGCATAGGAAATCGATGCGCCTGCCGTGCTGATTAACAGCACCGGCCGACGCCCAATGCGGTCACTCAATCTACCCCAGGCAGGCGCGAACAAAAACTGCATGGCCGAGTACGACGCAACAATGAGACCCACCTGCCAGCCCAGCGCGCCCAGGTCCTTGCCGTAAAGCGGCAAAACCGGCAGGACAATGCCAAACCCAACCAGGTCAATAAAGACTGTCAGGAAGATGACCAGTAGTGATGGTTTTCTCATGAACCGTTGCGCCAACTTAACATCCCATCAAAAAGACAGTTTATCGCTGGCTCAATACAGCGGCGAAGCTAGCCCACAACCGTTGTGTGGTTAAGGAAAAACTAACGCCCCATCGAAGCCAGGCTCCCGGATGATGCAATCGAATCGGACGATGTGTTCCTGCCATAAAGCCAATTCCATGTATTTCGGATATCCTCAAGAATCATGTATAGGGAGGGCACAAGGACAAGCGTAACAACGGTGGCAAACATCACTCCAAACCCCAATGACACGGCCATGGGAACTAAAAACTGTGCCTGGACACTTTTTTCAAAAAACACCAAGGGGGTCAGGCCGGCAAAAGTTGTCAGGCTGGTCAACCAGATTGCCCGAAACCGCGCCACCCCACTGATACTCACGGCCTCCAGCAGGCTATTGTACTTGGAGCGATTACGATTCACAAAATCCACCATCACCAGACTGTCGTTCACCACAACCCCGGTCAGCGCCACCACACCAAACATGGAGAGTATGGTCAGTTCAATTCCCATTATATAATGCCCCAGAACCGCGCCGATAAGCCCAAAAGGAATCGCACACATTACAATAAATGGCTGCACGTAGGACTTGAAAGGAATAGCCAGCAATCCATAGATCATGACCATCGCCACAAAGTAGGCTCGAATTAGACTTTCCATGGCAAGCTCCTGTTCTTCTCGAGAGCCCTTGAAGTCAGCCATGACACCGGGATTGGCGGCAATGATCTTGGGGATATCATTATCCCGCAGGCTGGCAACCACCTTGTCCGGTTCTGACTGGGTGATGTCCACATCGGCCGTGACTGTCACTGAACGCCGCCCATCCACCCGTCGAATACTTGCATAACCACGACCGGTTTTCACTGTAGCCACCTCTTCAAAAGGCACCTCGCGTCCATCCGCCAGGCGGATGCGCA
>CAZTTU010000149.1:0-6415 GCA_964616045.1 uncultured Verrucomicrobiota bacterium
GGGGCAAGAGAGTTGGGATCGATAAAGGTGTAGGCTCCTCCGTTTTCCTTGGCGATCATCATCAGGACCGTTTCGCCTTCTTGACCACGAAGCGATTCTCCTACAGCCAGGGTGTTCACCTTCACTTTCTTTTCCGCATTCAGCGAATTGATTAAGTCGTGCACGGTTGGTTGGTCGGAATCGCGGTGGTGGCGGATCGCGGAAAAATTGCCGTCAGTCAGGAGAAAAATATCTGTGGGTTCATGGGTAAAGGCAGATTTGATAGCCTCACTGGGCCACGTGCCTCCGCTTGCCTCCTGTTCATTCACCCAGCTGGACATGCGCTGAATGTTGCCCGTGTTGGCTTCAAGCATGGCTGCCGAGGGCATGGCTTCGGACTTGCGATTAAAGAAATAGATGTAAAATTTACCTTTTGCGGCGCTCTCCTCGCCCTGCCCCATATTACGGAGGGATTGCAGAAGAGCCTCCTTGGCCATGGCCAAACGTGCGCCACTCATGCTGCCGGATTTATCGATGATGAAAATCACACGGGCGGCAGAATCTGAGTCATCAACATCAAACCCGTCTTCACCGAAAGTCACGTCGTTTATCTTGCGGATATTACCGATCGCGGGAGGTCCCTTTGCATGGGACGCTTGGTTGGCAAAAATGGGCAGGGTAGATGTTCGGGGGTGTTCTTTCCCCGCCCCAAGGCGTACCTTTGCCTGCACAGGCAAGCCATTGGTTTCGAACATGGTCGGCCAAAATGCTTCCCAAGTGGTATTGGTTCCCCCGGAATGCACTTCCACAGCAAAAGTCTCCACATGGGGCAACAATACTGTGCGATGAGCGTTCACGGAATTGGTGGGTGCTAGGAGGGGTTGCTGGATCATGACCAGCTGCCGGGATTTTTTTGCTGAGTTCTTTCTTTCGGCTCCCGGCTTATCTTTCGGAGTGTCCTCTGTCAGGAATTCGATTCGCCGTAACGGGTAGTCGGCTAGGTCGCGCTCCCCCCAGAAACCAGGAGGCACGCGGGAGATCAGTTTCAGGCGACTGAATTTGGTGGCAGGGGCCATATCCGCATTCAAGCTCAGGGGCTCTTCCGTGCGATGTTCATACCACGATACACCGGCGAGAGCGTCCGTAATCGCCCGGATAGCCATACGCTCACGCTGCGTGTCCTGCACAGCAATGGCGCTGGATTGAGTGGCACTCAGCACCGCAGCCCAGCATGAGTATAACGAGACCAGCACCAATCCAACGATCACCACGGACGTGAGAACTTCCGGCAGCGTGAAGCCGGCAATGGGTTTTTTTGCCCGCATTGTTATGCTGTAACATTTACTGCAATTTACCAGTGAGCACAAGCTTGGTATTATACCGAAAGCGTCTCGCCCGGAAGAGGCTGGAGGATATTAAGACGCGGCAACAAGTCGTGCAGCTCAGCCTCAATCCAGGTGCGTGCATCTGGTTCGCCGTGGCCAAGAATCACAGAACGCGGATTGAGGCGTACCACAAAATCCAGCAATTCCTCCCGGGAAGCATGGGCCGACAGATCGAAGATCTGCATCTCGCAATTCCTCGTTAGCTTACCGCCATGGTTGCTGAATTGAAATGCTGTACCGCGCGGTGCCGCACGAAGTTTGCCCGCGGGGGTATCCGGGGCGGCGTAGCCAACGAAAAGAATCGCGTGATTTTCCGCAGGCGCCATTCGCAGGGCGAGCTCATGCGCCAGCGTGTGCTCACTCATCATTCCGGCGGTGATCACAAAGAGCTGGCCGTCGAGGTTGCTCTTATTCAACGCCTTCTTCTCCAGCACCTGAAGATCAAGCGCTTCATGCAGGTTCAAGTCCGGCTGCAGGTTTGGAGCCCGGTTGCAAATAAGATCGTAAATCTCTGTGAACACTCGCCCTAATCCCCCGATGTAAACCGGTTGCTTTTTCAAATCACCTCGCTGCATGGCCAGCGCAATTTCTCCGAGCACTTCCTGCGTACGGCCCAGTGCAAACACCGGCACCAACACCCCGGCGCTCCGCTCCAGCCCTGCGCGAATCGCCGCGATCAATCGCTTGGCTTCCCCATCACGCGAGAAACCGGCTGGCGTTTCGGTGGCGCCGCGCGTGGTTTCCATAATCAACACGTTAGCCTGCACATCCTCGAAATCGGCCTTCGGGGTCAGCGTTTGGTCGTGGAAACAAACGTCGCCAGTGTAGAAGAGGGATTCCATGCCGAGAGCAACGCGCAAACCGGCTGAGCCCAAGACGTGTCCAGCGTGGTGAAAGGAAACCGTGGGCAAAGGCGTAGTGGGATTATCCGAATCGAAAGCGCCCCACGGCTCCACGTGCCCGTACCGGAAGCCTTGGAACAGATAAGACAACTCATCGATTTCACGATGATGATATAGCGGATATTCTGCAATGCCCCGCTCCTTACGCTGGCTCTTCATGACATTTACAGAATTATGCAGCACGCGTTCCACAAGATAATAACTGGGCTCGGACATGACCACCCGTGCGCGCGGAAATTGCCGGAGCGCGACCGGCAGCGACCCACAGTGATCGTGATGGCAATGTGATATCGCAATCGCCTCGACGTCCACCTCTGCTGCGGCTGAGTATAATGGGAGAGCTTCGCGCCCCTCCTCCCCCGGATGTGTTCCGGCATCCAGCAGGATGTGGTGCCCGCCGGCTTCCACAAGCCACGCGCTTGCACCAATAGTGTCGGCAGGGTTGAGGTTGGTGACGTGCATGCACTAGGCTAGGGTCGGGCAGATTCCGACGCGAGCCTTTTACCTCGGCACACGGCCCTGCCATGGCTAGCCTGTCTGCGCATGCGATTGCTGGACCGTTATCTGTTGCGAGAGTTGATGATGCCGTTATTTTATTGCCTCGTGGGCTTTCAGATTTTTTGGATCGCCTTCGATTTGTTCAGCAATTTGAAAAGCTATCAAGACAGCGGACTGAGCTGGCTCCAAATCGGGAAAATTAACGTGCTGCGCACCCCCGAGCAACTCTCCACAGTGCTGCCCATTGCGTTGCTATTGTCCCTGCTTTACGCACTTACAAATTTGGCGCGCCACAACGAGTTAGTCGCCATCCGCGCGGCGGGAGTGAGCTTGGCGCGCATCAGCATCCCATATTTTGCGATCGCTGCATTGCTGGGAGGGGGGCTATTTGTCGTCACGGAATTTATTGCCCCTAATGCATCTGCAAAATCAGTGCGCCTGCTAACAACCGGGGATACAAAATCCAACCAATGGCAAAATAACTTGAATTTTCGAGATGATACAAGGGGCCAGATTTGGCATATCAAACGGTATAATTCTGCTACTGGTGAGATGGAGAAGCCGGTGATCGGATGGACGACGCCCGAGGCACGAATGAAATTGTTCGCGCAAAGGGGCGCGTGGACAAACCGCATGTGGGAGTTCTATGATGTCCAACTCCAAACGTTTGAGCCGCCTACAAAAGAATTGCCCGTTAATTTGTTCACCAACGTTTTGAAGGGCCGATTGGTTGGAGGGTCGCCGAAACAATTGCAGGCTGAAATCAGGATTGCAGCATTGGAAAGAACAGAGGCCGCTAAAACCCTCAAGCTATCCTTGGGGGAAATTATCGAATACAGAAAACTCCACCCTAAAATGCCAACAGGAAAAGCAGCAATGCTCATGACACAGTTTCACGGACGCATTGCGCAATCATGGACTTGTGTGGTGGTGGTGCTGATGGCGCTGCCTTTTGGGGCGGGAACGGGCCGGCGGAATGTGTACGTGGGGGTAGCAGGCAGCGTGGGGATTTGTTTCTTCTATTTTATACTGCTGCGCTGGGGACTGGCGCTGGGAACGGCAGGACAAATTCCGCCGGCGCTGGCGGCGTGGTTACCAAACATAATTTTTATCTGCACGGGGCTGGGGCTTTTGTTGAAGGCGCGATGAAAGATCGACAATTGCAACCCAAACAACTGGAGAGGCTCTATAAAGTAGCGCGAGCGATTCACGCATCATTGGAACCGGCAGAAGCGTTGCAGTGGGTAGTGCGCGAGTCGGTGCAGTTGGTTGGGGCATCTAGCGGCTCACTGGCACTGGTAAATCCGACCAACGGACTGCTGGAAATTGAGGCTGCGGTGGGCCTCCCAGAAGATAGCTCCAGCCTCACATTGCGCTTGGGAGAGGGCATTACAGGATGGGTGGTGCGGCATGGTGTGCCGCTGCGCGTCAAGGAAGTGGGGGATGATGATCGCTATGTGACTGCGCGAGCCGAAGTCCGCAGTGAGCTTGCAGTGCCCGTTCATATGGGAGGCGAAGTCCGGGCGGTATTGAATGTGGATTCGGAGCGCCCAGACGCATTTTCAGAAACCGATCAGCTGTTGCTGGAGGAGTTGGCCGGGCACGCAACACAGGTGATTCGCAACACGTGGATTTACGAACAGCACCGGCAACGCTCCGAGCTGCTGCGTTCATTGGTCAGCGTGGGACAAACGATCAACAGTGCGCTCAACCTTGATGACATGCTGGATGTGATCACTCGCGAAGCCGCTGGCTTGGGGCGCGCGCGCATGTGTTCCCTGTTGTTATTGGACGACTCGGAGGAATGGCTGGAGTTGCGGGCGCAACATGGCGCTGGGCCGGATTATCAGCGGGGCCCTGCGCTGAGTGTTGCTGAAAGCCTGATGGGCTCGGTGATCCGTCGTCGAAAACCAATGCAGATTTCGAATGTCCAAACCTCGGCTCAGTATCAGCATACAGAAATCGCCCGTCGTGAAGGGCTCGTTTCGATGGTGAGCGCGCCACTTGTTTTCAGTGGGCAAAGCTTCGGCACATTGAATGTCTACACGGACGCTCCCCATGTGTTTTCCAACGAGGAAGTTCGCACGCTCAATGCATTGGCTGAGCTCTCGGCGGTGGCGATTGAAAAGGCGCGCCTTTATGAGCGAACGGTGGATGTTGAAGAACAATTGCGTCGCAACGAACAGCTCAGTGCGCTGGGCTTACTGGCAGCAGAGGTGGCCCATGAAATCCGTAATCCACTGACCGTGATGAAGATGCTTTATCATTCGCTCAATCTAGATTTTCCTAAAGAAGATCCCCGGGGAGAAGATGCGCGCGTACTTGGTGAAAAAATGGATCACTTGGATGCGATCGTGGACAACATTGTGAAATTCGCACGCAACGCTGAGCCACAAATGGGGCCGGTGAACGTATGCGAACTCATCGATGACCTTGTCCTTCTCACGCGGCACAAATTGCAGCACCAGGGAATAGAGCTGGTGCGCGATGATGCGGCGAAACTGCCGCTCGTGAAGGCTGATGCCACTCAGCTATCCCAAGCCTTTCTCAATCTTATCCTTAACGCTGCCGAAGCGATGCAATCGGGCGGCACTTTGCATATCGCCGCGCAATTTGCCGAATCTACACTGCAGGTGACTTTTACTGATACAGGGCCGGGCATGACCGATGAACAGCGTGAAAGCGCCTTTACCGGGATGCTTAGCACCACCAAGGAGAAAGGGGGAGGCCTCGGGCTCGCCATAGTTGCCAAGGTCACCGAGGCCCACGGAGGGCGGATGGAAGTGGAATCGGAGCTTGGGCAAGGCACGAGGATCGCTCTATTTTTGCCTCTATAAATAAAAAAGCCACCGCACAAGCCTTAGCCCCTGCGATGGCACCTTGCCAGTTGACCCAACGCTATCTTACATCTGACAAGCTGCGAAAAGAATAAAGCCTGCCGGCCTAGATACGGTAATCGATTCTTTTTAATCAATCATTGATTAGATCAATGCATCCGGGTGGTGTAAAGTCCTAGGCGCATCGCACGCACATTACGACGTCCGGGGAAACCTCAAGACGCTCTTCTGGGATTGGACCCTTGCATTTCCCACAGAAACCGTACCGACCCTGGTCCATGCGTTTTAAGGCGTTTTTGATTCGCAGCACCTGATTTTCCTGCCGCCGCCGCAGCTCAAGAGCCATCTGTTGGTTTTGCATGGCATCCATGCGCGATAGCCGGCCGAAGGCGGTATCCAACTCAACCACATTGGAAGAATCCCTGCTCTCGTTGAGCGATTCAGCGACTTTCTTGGCAAGGGATTCCAATCGTTGACGAAAATACAAGGTGCGCTCCGCGTCCATGAGACGGTAAATAATGTGAGGGCTCGCAGTGCGAGGGTGCCTAAATAAATTCGTTGATTAGGTTTTCCAGAAATTCCTGCCGCCCGCTGGCGTTGGGAGTCACGTCGCCCTTGTCCAGCATGTAGGTATCAAGGCTTTCAAAGGTGGCTTGGCCGCCCTCGATTTCCTTGCCGATGCCGGTGTCCCAGCTGCTGTAGCGTTCCTTCACGAAATTCTCCAGACGGCCATCGGCGCGGATGGCGGCGGCAATCTTAAGGCCGCGCGCGAAGGCGTCCATGCCTCCGATGTGCGCGTGGAAAAGATCGACGG
>CAZTTU010000150.1:0-6333 GCA_964616045.1 uncultured Verrucomicrobiota bacterium
CTCGGTAAGTTCCTTTTCCCCAATACCCACATCACCCAGGAACACGACATCAAACTTTGCCAACTGCTCGCGCGTCTCAGGAAATTTTTGGATGTAATTTAGGCCGGAACCCGGCCCAAGCTCTGGATGCAACAACAACACACTCACATCCACACCGGGGTCGCGCGTCAACGCGTTACGAAGATACCGGTATTCCCAACGGGGATACGATTCAATAACCAGCACATTCAACTTCTCGGTACGGATGGAAACCTGAAAGGTCTGCATGTTGTTGTCATCAAGCAACTCGCTCTCACTGCCTCTTTTCCAAACCGGAAGTTCCAGAGTGAGAACGTAATCACTGATTTCACGGGGTGCCCACACAATGGAATCATGTACCTGCCCAAAGGCGGGGATTGTGATTGGCTTTGCAATCGAAACCGAAGGTCCACGACTGCTGGTAAGGCGCACCTGGGTTTTAACCGACTCTGGAAGATGGCTCTTGATTCGAAACGGAATGGAAATCTGTTCACCAAGCAGGCCGAAATTGGGCGGATTCACTGATTCTAGGATCAAATCCTTCTGCGCCCGGTCACTACCCACAGTGAGCGTGAAGACCGGAATACCCAGTTTCATGGCGGCCTGTTGCGGCGGGGCGCCAAAGTTCCAGTCACCATCACTGAGCATAAAGATCGCCTTAAGGTTCTTATTCTTCATCTTCTGCCGCTGCGATTCGAGAGCGTTGAAAATATCCGTACCGTCCTTGATATCCGTGCCGTTACCATCCTCGGTCAGCTTCTGGCCTTCCGTGCCTGACATCCCAAAATCCTGCACCGTGACCTTGGCATTTTTCTCAATCTCCGCCCAAACATTCGTGCCAAGCTGATCACTTAGCCATTCCTCGCGTGTCACCACATTGCGGGATCCCATCTTCACGTCCTGAGTGATCATGCTACGTGAAACATCCGTCAGGATCACAACTTCCGGTTTCTCCTCAATGGTGGTGGTGATTAAAAATTCCGGCTTGCATAGAGTGAAAAGAATTAGCCCCATGATAACAAGTCGCAACAGCTCCAATAGAGCCACGCCTGCTCCGCGGCGACGACTCCAGTTACTATAGCTCACCCACGCCGTGACGGCCATGACCACGGCAATAAAAACCATCCACCCAAACGGAAGCTGCAATGGTTGAAAGACCCAGTTATTATCCATCAGCTTGCCCGTTGTGTTTGCACCTTACCAGTGGTGCTGCTTTGGATTTCGACACGTTCATCAGTGCTCTTGGGTAGAATAAGGAAACCTTCAATCAATAACGCCAACGCCATCGCGGCCAGAAACCACTTCCAAATTTCCTCCGGATCATCCACTGCACCATCCAACCGTTCCTCCGTCATAAACACGGACACTTCTCCAAACAGTCCCTTCACCTTGCTGGTATCCAGTGGCACAACTGCGTCCTCACGAGCTGGGCGGTTCATTGCCACTACGCGATTGCTTTCATGCAAGCGAAAGATGCCTGCTTGTTCATTAAATTCCTTGCCACTTCCCTCCTCCGTGTCCATCGACACCCAGCGCTCTCCTTTACGGGAACGATCATCCCCCACTGCCAGGATGCGACCCTGGGCAAAGCGCCCTGAACTCATGGCTTCACCATGGATAAACAACCGCTGTAACATTGGCACCAGCACAATCCCCTCGGTGAGGCTACTCCATTGATCGGTGGGTTGCGTACCAAAGACAATCAACTGTCCCTTTTCAATATTTTTACGCAGCACCATGGCATCTCCATTAGACAAGTTAGCCAATACTGTACCCTCATCATGCAGAATGGGCCGGCGCATGTTGATGCGCAGTTCACCAACCGGCAGATACAAGCCTTCCTCGGTGCGCTTGAACGGCCCCTCATCATCATTCCAGTTATCAATCACAAAACCGAGATGATCATTTTTCTCCTCGGCGGCCACTAAAGCCTGCCAGTTTTCGAATTCTTTGCCATCCTTCTGGGCACGTGCCACAGGGCCCCACTTTATACCGTTGAAAGTTTCCCCACCCTTGTCATTGCCAGGGAAACAAACCATTATTCCTCCAGCCTTTAAATAACTCGTAAATTTTTCGGCTGTCTCACCTGATGGCAACTCACCCTGCCAAAGCACCATTGAATAATCGGCCCACGCCGCATCGGGAATCTTAGTTGGGGCGATGATTTGGCTAATCTGATTGGTGTTGGTCGGGTTTGGCGCTGCGGCCAACTTCAGGAAGCGGGTGGAAAACTCATCCGGATCGCCCACCACCGCGGCACGTGCCTTGTCCGGTGCCCCGTACACGAAATAAGCACGGTTGTCTTGAGCGTTACCATCCTCATTATCAACCAACTCCGCATAACCTGAACCGCCTTGCTCAAATTTTTCCAGAGCAAACCGCTCCTGCTGGATGTGGCTGGCGCCTTCCATGGTGATGGAAAAACTGCTCTTTTTTCCGTCGATAAACACCTCCACATCCACATCCCGGCTAATGGCCGTTTCGCAGACAAACTCAAACTCCAATTCCAACTCCGCCCTGTCGCCCACGCGATGCCGGTTCACTTCTTTAATCCGGATGGAAACATTGTCCGGCATTTCCTTGTTGAAAGCCATCAACTGAACACGCACTTTCTGGGGCAACCCATCCAGATCATTCACCAGTCGCGACCACCGCTCCTTAGCCGAGGGATCCCAGTTACTGGCCTGTAAATCTGAGGCAATCCAAATTTCACCGCGCCCGGGAATTGTCTCCCTAAACCAATTGGCCGCAGCTTCCAGCAACCCAGGTAAATCCGCCGCAGTATCCGTCACCTGTTTGCCAGCCAAGTTTCGCAGTGCTACATGATCTTTTACTTCCTGCGGTCGCTCATCGGTGTGCCGCATCAGGACGATTCGGGTATCGTCGCCATAGGTCTTCACGGTTTTTACCATCAGGTCCACAGCATCTTCATAACGTGAACCATCTGAACCCTGCGCCCCCATGCTGGCGGATCCATCCAATATGATGAGGATTACATCGGGTTTGCCGCCAAACATGCCGGCAACCCATCCGCCAACCTTTGGACGGCTCAAGGCAAACAACAAGGCAACCACAACCAGCACCCGAAAGAGCAACACCAACCATTGTCGCAGCTTGGCGTAGCGAGTAGATTTACGATTGGCCATGCGCAGAAACATCATCGCCGCCCACGGCAATTTGCGGTGGCGTAGGCGGTTAAACAGGTGAACAAGAACAGGCAACAACGCCAATAACCACGCAGCTGCCGCAATCGGATCAAGGAACGATATATTATTCATCCTCGTCCCTTGGCTAGCTGCGAACGATCGATGAGGAAATCAGCGATCACAGAGTCGTAAGGTTGATCGGTGGACACCCGCCGGTAATCAGCGTTGTGCTTATTGCAACCCTCATGAATCTTCACGAGATATTCCTGCACTGCCTCAAGGTATTGTTCCCGGATAATTTCCGGCTCGGCGAGCAGGACATCATTACTCTCTAGGTCCTGAAAACGGACCGGCCGGTCAAGATCCAGATCCAACTCCAACGGGTCCAGTAGGTGAAACAAAGCAAAGTCGTGTTTCTGGAAATGCAAATGCTCAAAACAATTGAGCAATTCATCTACATCGCAAAAACAATCGGAGATGATGATGACCATCGCACGCTGGCGGATGCGCTCGGCAAACTGGTGTAATTCGGCAACCAAACCAGTCTCTCCACGCGGCTCCGCAGCAGTAAGAGTTTCAAAAATGTACTTGAGGTGAAGCGGATTGCGCCGGGGCGGGATATCGGAAACCACCCCGTCATCGAAGATTTCCAGCCCCACTGCATCACCCTGATGCACAAGCATGTAGGAAAGGGTCGCTGCGATCTTGCGCGCATAATCAAACTTACGAACGCCTTTCTCCCCAAAGGACATACTCTTGGAGCAATCCACCACCACGTAACAGCGCAGGTTCGTATCCGCCTCGAATTCACGAATGTAATACCGATCGGTTCGAGCCAGAACGCGCCAGTCTAAGAGGCGCGGGTCGTCACCGGGCACATACTTGCGATACTCAGCAAATTCCACGCTGGAGCCGCGGTAGGGGCTTTTGTGATGGCCGACAATGTTGCCCACCATCGGCTGGCGCGCATGTAAAAACTGCCCGGACAGGCGCGTTAATACATCGCCATCCAGAATCTCGCTATAAGCGCTCTCGTTCAATGAAGGTTAAGTCGAGCCAAGCCGACCGGTTATTGACTGGCAATGGCCGCCTCTTTTGCGCGGATATTTTCCAGCAACTTCTCAATCACAAAGGCACTGTCCACACCTTCGCTTTGTGCCTGGAAATTGGTCAGGATTCGGTGGGACAACACCGGGTTGGCAACCGCCTCAACATCTTCCCAACCCACCACGTAGCGCCCCTGCAAAACCGCGTGGGCCTTTGCGCCACGGACGAGGTACTGCACAGCGCGCGGACCAGAACCCCACGTGACCCATTTTTGAATCCACTCGGGCGCATTTTCGGCCTTGGGCCGGGTGAGACGCACCATTTCCACAACGTCATCATATACATGGTCAGGCACGGGCACCCGCTCAACAAGACTCTGGTACTGTTGCAAAGTCGGACCGTCGATCACCTCACTCAACTCAGCAACACTGCTGCCGGTTGTTTCTCGGGCGATGCGACGCTCCTCTTCGACAGAGGGGTAGTCCACTGTAATCAGGAACATAAACCGGTCCAGCTGCGCTTCGGGCAACGGATAGGTGCCTTCCTGTTCAATCGGATTCTGTGTGGCTAAAACAAAGAAGGGTTCAGGCAGGGCACGATTTTCGCCAGCGGTAGTCACGCTATGTTCCTGCATAGCCTCCAACAACGCGCTCTGTGTCTTTGGTGGAGTACGGTTGATCTCGTCAGCCAGAATGATGTTCGCAAAGATCGGCCCTTGCACAAATTCAAACTGCCGACGACCCGGAGTATCGCTGTCTTGCAAAATCTCTGTGCCGGTGATGTCGCTCGGCATGAGGTCCGGCGTAAATTGAATGCGACTAAATCCCAGGCTCATAATCCTGGAGAGCGAGTTGACCATCAACGTCTTGGCCAATCCCGGCACACCCATGAGCAGGCCATGACCACGGGAAAGGACACAAATCAGTATCTCTTCAACCACTTTATCCTGTCCGATAATCACCTTGGCGAGTTCCGCCCGCATGCGACCATACTGATCACGGAGCTGATCAACCGCTTGCCTATCTTCAGCTGAAACCTGTTGTACGCCACCACCGTAGTTGGGCGCGTCCGCGTCTAGAACCATATGTTTTTGCATAAAAAAATATCCCGCTGAGCAGGTGTTAGACGGGGAACCTAGCGGAAGACTCCAGCAAGGCAACCCTTATCCCTTCACTTTCGGCAATTATAGGGGTTAATTTAGGGAATTTTTCCGTAGCCAAGCCCTCATTACTAACCTAGGCTCCCCCCGCTACAAATTTGATGGAGCATCATAGTGTATTGCCCCGTCCTACACGTAGCTGAGTTGTCAGACCATAGTAGACCTATACCCATGAAAAAACTAATCGCTCTCTTCGCCCTGATCGGGATTACCCTCACCCTTTTGTACGCCGCTGAGCCAGCCAAGGCACCGCAGCTTTCAAAGGCCGGCCATTGGAAGGCCTATGATGCCGCCCTAAAAAAGGGCCTTCCCAAGACGGCCATCACTCATTTGGACCCAATTATCAAACTAACACTTGCCCAAGAGCAATACGATGAGGCCATCAAGGCTATCGGGAAGAAAATTTCGCTTGAGGGCAACATCCAAGGCAACAAGCCACAGGAAAAGATAAGACGATTAGAAGCAGAGATAGCCAAGGCTCCCAAGGAAATGGTGCCCGTGATGGATGCCATTTTAGCCAACTGGTACTGGCACTATTTCCAGCAAAACCGCTGGCGCTTCATTCAACGCACCCAAACAGGCGCTGCCGCCGGCAAAGATTTTGAAACATGGGATTTACAGCGGATTTTCACCGAGATCGACAAGCAATTTACCAAGGCGCTCGCAGGTAAAACCGTCCTTCAAAGAACTCCCGTAGCCAAATACAACGAGTTACTCCAAAAAGGCACCCAACCGGACAGTTTTCGTCCCACAATGTATGATTTTCTCGCCTACAACGCCCTGCAGTTTTACAGCAGCGGTGAACAAGCAGGCTCCAAGGCCGAAGATGCCTTTGAACTTTCCGCCAATAGCCCTGTGTTCGATTCTGCGGAAAATTTCGCAGCCTGGGATATCAAGACAACCGATACGGCGAGCCGCACCGTCAAGGCGCTAAAACTTTACCAATCACTCCTCAAATTCCAC
>CAZTTU010000151.1:0-1467 GCA_964616045.1 uncultured Verrucomicrobiota bacterium
TCCAGAGAACGCTGCCAAAGTAGGCGATGAAGTGCGAATTCAGGAGTGCAAGCCTATTTCCAAGTTGAAACGGTGGGAACTGGTGGAGGTGGTTTCCTAGAATCAGGAAAACAGAGTTATGCTGCAATTATGTTCAGTTTGTGAAGTGGCTGACAACACCGGCGCCAAGCGTGCTGCGATCATTGGTGTGCTTGGCGAGCGCAAACGTTATGGCGAGATTGGAGATGTCGTGAAGGCGCACATCAAGGAAGCCGCACCTGACGGTGCCGTGAAGAAGAGCGAACTGGTTAGCGCGGTGGTGGTGCGCACCAAGAAGGCCATCCGTCGTGCGGACGGTTCCTACCTGCGCTTTGACAACAACGCGGTGGTGATCATCGATGAAGAGGGTAATCCGCGTGGCACGCGAATTTTCGGCCCGGTGGCCCGTGAACTTCGTGAGCAGAAAAAGTTTATGAAAATTATCTCACTCGCGCCGGAGGTTCTGTAATGGCACGCAAAGAACAAGGCAAAAAGAAGCGTTGGCGCATTCGCCGGGATAGTCAGGTGCAGATTCTGTCAGGTGAGTACATTGGGCGGGTCGGCAAGGTGACTCGCCTCATTCGTGATAACGATCGAGTCGAAGTGGAGATTGACGGATTGGATGAGGAGGAGAAGATTAAGAAGCATCAGAAACGCAGCAACGAACACCCCAACGGTGCGATTTTGAAGTTGAACCCTACTATTCATATTTCCAACGTGATGAAGCTGGATCGCTGGAACGACCGCCCCAACCGCAAGGATGCTTCGGCAGAATGATTTGACTTCGATGAAACCGCGACTCTACACCAAATATCAGGAAGAAGTGAAGCCGGGACTGCAAAAGGAACACGGATATGCCAATGTGCATCAGGTTCCGGTCATCGAGAAGATAGTTGTGCATATGGGAATAGACGCCCAGCAGGAGAAATCTGCACTGGATGACGCCATGGAGGAAATGAAGGCCATTACTGGTCGCAAGCCGGTAGTTGATCGCGCGCGCAAGAGTGTAGCGAATTTCAAGCTGCGCGAAGGCATGGCCATCGGTTGTCACGTCACCTTGCGTCGCGATGCAATGTGGGAATTCCTTGATCGTTTGACTGCCACGGCGTTACCGGGTATTCGTGACTTTCGGGGTATCAATCCGCGTAGTTTTGACGGTCGAGGTAACTACTCGCTGGGCATCAATGATCAAGCCATCTTTCCGGAGATTGAACTTGATAAAATAAAACGCACGCAGGGCATGGATATTACCATCGTGACTAGTGCGAAAACCAATGACGAAGCATTGGATCTGTTGACCCGTATGGGTATGCCCTTCAAGAGCAGGAAGGATATGGAGGCTTTGGATGCTGAAAAAGCAAAGGCCAAAGCTGCCGTAGAGGCAAGAGCAGCGATTGAAGCCGAAGCAGCAGCTGAAGCCGAAGCAGCAGCTGAAGCCGAAGCAGCAGC
>CAZTTU010000151.1:1567-3406 GCA_964616045.1 uncultured Verrucomicrobiota bacterium
TTGAAGCCGAAGCAGCAGCTGAAGCCGAAGCAGCAGCTGAAGCCGAAGCAGCAGCCGAAGCTGAAGTCACTGAAGCTAAAGCAGGGGATGAAACGACTGCCGGAAAGCAATAGAAAGGACTCATTATGGCTAAGAAATCTTGGATAGCACGAAACAAGAAGAAGCAGCGCGTCGTGGTGAAATACGCGGAAAAGCGCGCTGAGTTGAAAGCTGCTGGCGATTACGAGGGGCTGTCTAAGCTGCCGCGCAACGCGAGCCCCTGCCGTTTGGTAAATCGCTGCGAGGTGACCGGTCGCCGCCATGGCTATTTTCGAAAATTTGGCATGTCTCGCATTGCTTTCCGGGAGGCGGCGCTGGGCGGAATGATTCCCGGCGTAACGAAAGCGAGTTGGTAACATGGATCCAGTTGCTGACATGTTGACCTGTGTGCGAAACGCCAATATGGCCCTCAAGCCGGAAGTGGTGGTGCGGCACTCTAAACTTAAGGAAAGTGTGGCACGGGTTCTCAAGCAGGAGGGATTCATCGCCGACTATCAGGTCAGCGAAGAGAAACTCAAGAAGCTTCAAATCATGCTGAAAATTAAAGGACGTAAAGGTGTGATTGAAGGGATTAAAAAAATTAGCAAACCCGGCCTTCGCCATTACGTGGGAGCAGGCGAAATCCCTCGCGTGCTAGGTGGGTTGGGGGTTGCGATTATCAGCACCTCCAAGGGCGTGCTCACTGGGCAGGAAGCTCGAGCGCAAAAAATTGGAGGCGAAGTACTGGCACATGTTTGGTAGAAGGGAATTTTAAATGTCACGTATTGGAAAAATGCCCGTGCCCGTTCCGGATGCTGTGAAGGTGGCGATCAACGGCCGCACCATTTCAGCCGAGGGACCCAAGGGCAAGTTACAGTTGGATTTGCCCGAGCTCACTGATGCGAAGCTGGAGGAAAGCCGGGTAGTGGTTACTCGAGAGAGTGAAGCGAAACGTGCCAGGGCCATGCACGGCCTTTCGCGTGCGCTGATCAACAATATGGTGATAGGTGTGGAAAAGGGTTATGAAAAAAAACTCGAGATTCACGGTGTGGGCTTCAAGGCTGCACTGCAAGGCAAGGTGCTTAACCTTCAGCTTGGGTACTCGCATGATATCAATCACAACATTCCTGAAGGCATTATCATTACAGTAGATAAAGGTACCAATATCACTGTTGAAGGAGCCGACAAGGCTCTTGTGGGCAAGGTGGCCTCAGAAGTGCGTTCCTATTATCCCGTGGAGCCTTACAAGGGCAAGGGTGTACGATATGTCGATGAACATGTCGTGCGCAAGCAGGGCAAACAGGTGCAGTAGATTCGATGGACAGAAACGATGAGACTAAAGGTTAAACGCAAGACTGAGCAGAAACGCCGCTGGCGCATTCGCAACAAGGTGAAGGGTACCGCGCAACGGCCCCGCATGAGCGTGCGTTTCACAGAGCGCAATATCTATGTGCAGTTCATCGATGATGATGCCGGCCAGACATTGGCCTCCGCCTCGTCTCGACACAAAACACAGGCAGATCGCGAAAAACTTGCCGCCAACAAAAGCAGCGCAGAGGCGGTTGGCAAATCAGCCGCAGAAGCTGCCAAGGGTGTCGGTATTGACAGTGTGGTGTTTGACCGCAGCGGAGCGCGCTATGTGAAAGGCGGAAAAGTGGACACTCTTGCCAGCGCCGTCCGCTCTGGGGGTGTAAAATTTTAATTGGAACTGAAGGGCAAATATCGTGGCAGACGAGCAAAATCAGGAAAACAAAGATACTGTCCCCGCTGAGGAGACTGAAGAAGTTGCTCCGGCTGAGGAGACTGAAGAAGTTGCTCCGG
>CAZTTU010000151.1:3506-6275 GCA_964616045.1 uncultured Verrucomicrobiota bacterium
CTCCGACTGAGAAGACTCCGACTGAGAAGACTCCGACTGAGAAGACTCCGACTGAGAAGACTCCGACTAGTGTGACCGACACAAAAGGGGGCCGTGCTGGTGGAAATCGGCGTGGAGGAGGCAAGCGCCGTGGGCCACGTGAACCGGCAGAAAGCGACGGGCTTACTGAGAAAGTGATTTTTATCAACCGAACTTCCAAGGTGGTGAAGGGCGGTCGTCGGTTTGGTTTTAGCGCGCTTGTTGTGGTGGGAGACAAGGAAGGCAAAGTTGGTCTCGGTGTCGGCAAGGCTCGGGAAGTCATCACTGCCATACATAAAGGGAATGAAGATGCCCGCAGACAGATGGTTCCAGTTTCCCTGAAGGATGCAACGTTGCCACACGAAGTATTCTCTATTTATGACGGTGCGCGTGTGTTGCTTCGCCCGGCTTCGCCCGGCACGGGGATCATTGCCGGAAAAACTGTTCGGGCTGTGCTCGAAAGTGCTGGTGTTCGTGATGTGCTGAGTAAATCGCTGGGTTCCAACAATCCCACCAACGTGGCTAAGGCAGCACTACAGGCGCTTCGGCGATTGCGCCGCCATGAGGATGTGATGGCAGTGCGCGACAAAAACTAGACGATTAACTGTGACTTTTTCATGCGTTTACATAATTTAAAACCGAACCCCGGCGCCAAGACTCGGCGTAAGCGCGTGGGTCGCGGGCCCGGCAGTGGTCGCGGCAAGACCAGCACTCGAGGACACAAGGGCCAGGGCTCTCGTGCCGGTAGCAGCACGCGTGCGACCTTTGAAGGCGGCCAGATTCCCTATATTCGCCGTCTGCCCAAGCGCGGTTTCAGCAATGCCCGCACGCGCGTTGCCTATTTACCCGTGAATCTTTCCGACTTGGAGAAACACTTTGAGGAGGGCGCCACAGTGGATGTGGAGGCCATTAGGGCAGCGGGTTTAGCCAATGGCCATGACCCCATCAAAGTGTTGGCAAAGGGAAAATTGAAAAAAAAGATTTCCGTCACCGCGCATAAGTTCAGTGCCTCAGCTAAGGCTGCCATCGAGGCGTCGGGCGGTTCCTGTACGGTCCTGAATGCTGCTTCGGTTGTGGGTGCGCCTGAAGCATCGAATTCCGGAAAAAAGAGTGCTCCGTCCTCCACAAAAGAAACGGATAAGGCCAAAGAGGCACTGGTTGTAGATGATCCAGAAGTATCGGCTCCAAAGGAAGAGGAAGCTTCGTCCTCGGAAGTGGAACCTGATGCGACCGATGAAACTCCGGTTGAAGAGTAGTCCTTACCCATGTTCAGCCAGTACTTCCAGACTCTTCAAAATTGTTTCAAGGTAGGTGAGCTCCGGAGCCGGATCTTTTTTACCCTGAGTCTGCTGGTGGTATGTCGGTTGGTTTCAATGGTTCCCCTTCCCGGATTGGATGGCGCTATCTTGGCGGAATTTTTTACTAATCTAAAAGATGAGCAGGATACCCCGGGCTTGTTGGGCATGTATAGTATGTTCACCGGAGGTGCGCTGGAGCGATGCGCAGTGGGCTCTTTAGGCATCATGCCTTATATCAGTGCTACGATTATTTTGCAGTTGATGACGGCGGTAGTCCCTTCGCTGAGCAAGCTGGCTCGCGAAGAGGGTGGGCGCACACAAATCATCAAGTACGGCCGTTATCTCACCGTGCTGCTTTGCCTGGGCCAAGGCATAGTGATGAGCATGGGTTGGGAGCACCCGGAACGAATTCCCGGTTTCGGAGATAGTGATTTTTGGGAAACCAATAAACTCGTCAGTGATGGCGGTTGGTGGTATCTGCTCCGCACGACCTTGCTGCTTACCACCGGTACGGTGTTGTTGATGTGGCTGGGTGAACAGATTAGCGAGCGGGGGATTGGTAACGGTATTTCGCTGGTAATCACCGTGGGCATCATTGCCCGGGTGGATATGGCCGTATTGGGCGCATGGGAAATGTTTTTCCCGGCACCCCCAGCGGAAGGGGCACATCCATTTAAAGCCTTGATTTTATTGGGATTGTTGCTGGCAGTGGTGGGAGTGGTGATTGCGGTGACGCAGGCTATGAGAAAGATTCCGGTGCAATACGCACAGCGGAATGTGGGCCGCAAAATGTATCAGGGAGGATCAACTTACTTTCCGCTTCGCGTAAATTATGCGGGGGTGATGCCGATTATTTTTGCACAGGCAATTCTGATGTTTCCGGCACAGATTCTTGGCACCTTGGGTAATTATGCTGGTGAACAGGGTATGGCTGGGATGGGAGATGTTCTGAGTAGCATTGGGGATCAACTCGCCTACGGTTCTGGCTGGAACCTGTTTATGCAGGGGCTGATGATCCTTTTCTTCTCCTATTTTTGGGTGGCTACACAGTTTAACGAGACGCAGATTGCCGATGACCTGAAAAAGGCTGGTGGTTACATTCCGGGAGTGCGCCCGGGCAATGCCACTCGTGATTTTTTACACCACGCCATGAGTCGGCTCACCTTAGCGGGGGCCATATTCTTAGTGGTGATCGCGGTGATACCTACGGTTCTGGCGCGAGAGGAAATTGGAAACATACCTTTTCCCGTGGCACAGTTTTTTGGTGGAACCAGTTTGTTAATCATGGTGGGGGTGATGCTCGATACGATGCGACAGATGGAAAGTCATTTGGCGCAGCATCACTACGATGGATTCCTAAAAAGTGGCAAGGTGCGGGGACGTTTTTAGTTAACTGTTCCAATGATCCCGATCAAGGATAAGGAACAGTTGTCGGTCATGAGGGAAGCTGGCA